>CAZERJ010000037.1:0-23068 GCA_964514445.1 uncultured bacterium
CGCGATAAACACGATAGTTTATGCGCGAGTCGACGCCGCGCGCGTCGCAGACCATTAGGCATGAGAGGAGCCAATGAACAAAGTCGATCTGGTCCGTTCCGCTATGGAACGGTTCGAGATGTCGCGTAAGGATGCTATCGCATTGGTGGACGGCATTTTCGAGGACATCCAACAAGCAGTGTGCTCGGGCGAAGCGGTCAAAATTCCGGGCTTCGGGCAGTTCAAAGTGCGCGATCGCGCGGCGCGCGTTGCGCGTAATCCCGCGACCGGCGAACCGGTCAAAGTTCCCGCGAAACGCGTGTTCAAATTCTTGCCCGCCAAAGCTCTGAAAGAAGCGGTGATGTCGCGCAGAGGCGGCGGCGGAGCACGTAAAGCTGCCGCAAGCAAAGGCGCAGCCGCGAAAAAGAGCTCCGCAAAGAAAAGCCCAGGACGCAAAGCTGCGCCCGCGCGTAAAACCACCGCGAAGAAAACGACGGGGCGCAAGAAGCGCTAGCCCGTTAGGTTGCCAAATATGAAAGCGGGCTGTAGCGGCCCGCTTTTTTTGTTGCGATGCTCGCGTTTTATATCGGGTGGATGCGGCATCCTGTTCTCGGGCGGACGTTCGAAATCGACATCGTGCCGATTTCGAACTCACTGAAATTTCGCGAGAACAAGTTCTGAAGAACCCATCATGCCGTGCACGACGCCATCCTGGCTTTGGGCAAATGCTCGCATCTTGCTCGCTATGGGTTGCGCGAAATTTCAGAAGCCGCCCGAGAACAGGGTGCCGCATCCACCCGATACAAAACGCGACATTCATGAGTCATCGTTGGCTTGTTCTCGGCACGGTTATGCTTGGGACGTTTATGGCGCCGTTGGATGCGAGCGTTGTGAACGTTGCGCTGCCCGATATTGCGCATACTTTTCGCGTTGGCGTCGATGCGACGGAATGGGTTTTGTTGTCGTACATGCTTGTGACGTCGTCGATGCTGATTTTATTTGGGCGGTTGGGCGATATGCTTGGCCAGCGTGCGGTGTATTTGATTGGCTTTGTTGTTTTTGGGGTGTGTTCGGCGGCGTGTGCCTTTGCGCCGTCGCTAGTGATGCTGGTTGTAGCGCGCGTTGCGCAAGCGGTGGGGGCGGCGATGTTGATGTCGAGTTCGCCGGCGATTATTACGAATGCGTTTCCGGCGAATGAGCGCGGACGGGCCATCGGCATGAATGGGGCGGCGGTTGCGGCGGCCTTAGCGGTTGGGCCGGCGCTGGGTGGCGTCATTGTTACCTATGCGCATTGGCCGTGGATTTTCCTTATTAACGTTCCGATTTCGATTGTCGCATTGATCTTGGCGTGGCGCATATTGCGGCCGGAAGAACATAAGCGTGCGAAATTTGACGTCGGTGGCGCCCTTTTAGGTGGGGTATCGATCTTTGTTTTTACGCTTGCGCTTTCGCGTTCGCATATTTGGGGCTGGACGTCGGCGATTACTTGGGGCTGCATTGTACTGTCGGTTGCGGGTATTCTCGCGTTTTATCGGCTGGAACGGAAACTGGATGCGCCGATGCTGGATTTTTCGCTTTTTGAAAATAAGACGTTTTTCTTTTCGGTGCTGTCGGCGGTGTTCTATTTTTGCGCGTCGTACGCGCTGTTCTTTACGGTCCCGCTTGTTGCGCAGGAACAGATGCGTGATTCGGCTCTGCACGCGGGCTTGCTATTAACGCCGATTTTTGCGCTCAACGTCATTGTGGCGCCGCTTGCGGGATGGCTTTCCGATCGCATTCCGGCGCGGTATATTTCTACAGCGGGCGCGGTCATGTTCGCCGCCGGTCTGATCGTGCTCGGCTTGCTTCCGGATCATCCTGCGGTGCATCTGCTCGTTGGATGCCTCGTGCTCAGCGGAGCGGGGACGGCGGTCTTTACGCAGCCGAATAACAGCACGATCATGGGATCCGCGCCCGCGCAGCGGCGTGGTGTTGCGGCTGGTATTCTTGCGACGGCGCGAACGACGGGGCAACTTTTGGGCGTTGCGTTTGCCGGTGCGATTTACTTTGCGCGCGTACAAGAACTGGGCAATGCGGCTCACAGTTTTGCGCCGGCGAAAGCGGTGTTTCTGGCCGGCGCCGGCATCATGTTCGGTGTAGCACTGCTTTCGTTTACGCGCGATTAACGCGCGCTGCAGCGTTGTAGCCGCTTTCAATAGCGCCGGCAACGGTGCCTGATTGATCTTCGCTTGTCGCCTCTCCGGCGAGCACGAGGCGATCGTCGACGCCTTTGGCCAATGTTTTTCGTGCGTCGAGCGCGCCTACGAGCACGTAACTATACGCTCCGCGTGCAAACGCGTCCGCTTGCCAATCGTGAAAATAGGCTGCCCGAAGTTGCTCGGGCACGGACGCCGCGGGAAACAATTGCTGCACGGTATGCATTGCTGCCGCAACCGGATCGATGCCTTTTGCGTGTAAACGCAGCGCTGCGCCGCCGCCCGCCCACGCGGTGAGCGTTGGCGCGCGTTTGGGCAGCTGCGTCCACACCGTGCGCATGTCGCCGTCCGGCGCCTGAAAAAAAGAGGCGCCGGCAAACCGGCCGTCCTCGAGCAGTTCCCAAAACGGTGATGCAAAGTGCAGTACGACTTTGTACACCGGCCCTTCGGCGATACAATTGATTGCCTGCTGCACGCCTTGCGGCAGCGGTGGATCGAACGCAATGCTCCGCGAACGCAGAACACCGATCGAAACGGTCACAATCGCTGCTTTTGCGATGACTTCATCGATCTCGCCATACCGCTCGAACACGATCGCGACACCGTCCGCCGTTCGCGTTATCGTCGTGACGCGCGCATCGAGCATGACGCGATCTGCGACGGGCGCGCTTAACGCGTGCACCAGTTTTTGATAACTGGCGGCAGGGCGCGAGGCGGAAGAATTGACGCTGCTCGCCCACTCGTCCGCCACGGCAATGGCACTTGCGTCGCTCAGTATTGCGGCATCGAAACCTTCGACAAGCAGGCCCGCGGCTTGCACATCGCGCTGCGCCGCGCCCGAACGCGCAAGCGCTTTTAGAAACTCTTCAACACTACGATCGCCGCCGCGGCGATCGACTCGCTCCAAAAGCTGCGTCGCGCTGTCCCACATGTCGCAGGCGGGTTGCAGGGTGCCGTCGCGAAGCTCGAACATCTGCGAGGGGTGATCGACGGCATGGTCGCCCGCTTCGCGCAGAAGTTCACGCGTGACGCTTGCCGGGCCGTGAATGAATTCGCCGCCAAGTTCGATTGGTGTTCCGTCCGGTGCATCGACGGTGTAAACGCGGCCACCGATGCGTTTGCGCGCCTCGAGCACGAGACATTCCCTGCCGTATTCGTGCAACCGCCGCGCGGCGGCCAACCCCGCGACGCCTGCGCCGACGATGGCTACATCCGTTCTAATGCTCACAATTGCGCTATATGCTCGAGATCCGCTGCCTAGCCTGCTTTGCTATAATTGCGTTCTGCGGAGGGCCATCATGACGGCGACGGACTCGCAAAGCGCGGCAAAAGTTATCCCGCATATCAGTTCAGACACAGCCGGTCCACTTGGTGCGGTTCACCTGCCACGGCTGTGGGCGAAACTCAGCCTTGCTGCTGCAGGCAGGCTGCCCGACGACTACGATGAATGCGGCACCGGCTTCGATCAGATGACGATCGATAACCTCAATTTAGATCGGCAGAAGACGCTCGACTTCGTTCGTTCGGCCAAACCAACGTATATCGCGTTCGAACGCTGGGTGGTTCAGCAGAACGGCGGCAACATCGATGCGCGCACGATCCAAAAGCACAATGAAGCGATCTTAGCGTACGAGCATAGCGATGCAACGGCTGCGGATATGCGAGCGGCGTGCGGACTTTCAGACGAGCGTGTGAAGGATGCGGTGACGCTGAACAAACTCGAGGACTTGGATTCGCTGTACCGGCAAATCGTTCAGCAATAAGTAGTACTAAAGTTTGATTCCCCAGCCGCTAAAAAGTACTGTGTCGGCTTGATACGGCATGCCCACGGGCTGCCGCGTAACTGCGGTCGGTTCGATGGACGAATCGCTATCGATGATTCGTCTGCCACCCGGGCGATGTTCAACAATCACGGAATGTATTCACCTCTTTGCCTGATGTACCATGGCGCGCTGCCGCTTGTTTCAAGCAATTTCACGCAGCGCTACCGTACGGCATGGTTGTGAAACTTTAAAGCGACGACATGACGTTCGGCGTCACTGCGGGCGTTCGCTTGCCGCGGTACGTCAAAGCGCGCAGTATAATGGCGGTGCGCGAATCGGTGCGCCTCTTTGCGAAAGGCACAGTATGGCAGGTAAAGTTGTCGGGATCGATCTCGGCACGACCAACTCCGTCATCGCCGTGATGGAGGGTGGCCAGCCGGTAGTGATTCCAAATGCGGAAGGAAGCCGGACTACACCCTCGGTGGTAGCGTTTACACGAACCGGTGAACGGCTCGTCGGCCAACTTGCAAAGCGGCAAGCGATTACAAATCCAGATCGCACGATTTCGTCGATCAAACGGCAGATGGGAACGGATTACCGCGTCAAAATCGACGGCCGCGATTACACGCCGCAAGAAATCTCCGCGATGATTCTTCAAAAGCTCGTTAACGACGCGTCGAACTATTTGGGTGAGCGCGTTACGCGCGCCGTAATCACCGTGCCCGCGTACTTCAACGACGCACAGCGGCAAGCGACGAAGGACGCCGGCAAGATTGCCGGGCTTGAAGTCTTGCGCATCATCAACGAGCCTACGGCTGCATCGCTCGCGTACGGACTCGACAAAAAGGAACACGAAACTATTCTCGTTTGGGACCTCGGCGGCGGTACGTTCGACGTTTCGATTTTGGAAGTCGGCGATGGCGTCTTCGAAGTCAAAGCGACAAACGGCGACACGCATCTGGGCGGCGACGATTACGACAAGCGCATCGTGGACTGGCTGGTCGATCAGTTCCGCAAAGATCAAGGCATCGATCTGAGCAATGACCGCCAGGCGCTCCAGCGGCTCTCCGAGGCGGCGGAAAAGGCAAAAGTCGAACTGTCGAGCGTTGTTCAGACCGCCATCAACTTGCCGTTCATTACTGCGGACCAGAACGGGCCAAAACACCTCGAATATACGCTCACGCGTGCGAAGTTCGAAGAACTCACGAGCGATCTCACCGATCGCTGCGTGCAACCCTTCAAGAACGCGATCGCCGATGCGAAGCTGGACATCGCGCGCGTCGACGAGGTTATCCTCGTCGGCGGCGCAACGCGCATGCCGGTTATTCAGCAGCTTGTACGCAAGCTTACGGGCAAGGACGCGAACCAATCGGTCAACCCGGACGAGGTCGTTGCAGTCGGCGCCGCGATTCAAGCCGGCGTACTTGCCGGCGAAGTGCGCGACGTCGTTTTGCTCGATGTTACGCCGCTCTCGCTGGGCCTCGAGACACTCGGCGGCGTTACGCACAAGCTGATCGAGCGTAATACCACCATTCCCACGCGTAAGTCGGAAGTCTTCACGACTGCTGAAGATGGTCAAACCGCCGTTGACGTTCACGTGGTGCAAGGTGAACGCGAGATGGCATCCGATAATAAAACTCTCGCACGCTTCCGGCTCGAAGGTATGCCAGCAGCCCCGCGTGGCGTGCCGCAAATCGAGGTCACGTTCGACATTGATGCAAACGGCATCGTCAACGTGAGCGCCAAAGACCTGGGCACGGGTAAAGAACAGAAAGTGACGATCACCGCAACTTCTAACCTCTCCAAAGACGACGTCGATCGGATGGTGCGCGACGCCGAAGCGCATGCCGAGGAAGATCGGCGCAGGCGCGAGGAAGCGGAGGTGCGCAATCAGGCGTCGAGCCTGATTTACTCCACGGAAAAATCGCTGAAAGAGGTGGGCGATAGACTCGATGCCGGCACGCGAGGCGAAGTGGATTCTGCACTCGCCGAGCTCAAACGCGTTGCCGAAAACGGAACGGCGCAGGAGGTTCGCTCGGCTGTCGATCGATTGCAGCAAGCATCGTACAAGATGAGCGAGCTGTTATACCAAAGCGCGCCGGCCGGCGGAAACGGTTACGCCGCAGACGGCGCGCAAACCGGAGCGGGCGCCGGTCGCGATAGACGCACGACGACGGGTGAGACGAGCTCGGCGCCCACGGACGACGTGATCGACGCTGAATTCAAAGAGTCAAAATAAGCCGTCAAATACGATAGCTTGCGCGCATGGCCGTTGCATACAAAGATTACTACGAGGTTCTCGGTGTGCCGAAGGCGGCAACCGAAAAAGAGATCAAATCGGCGTATCGCAAACTTGCGCGCAAGTGGCATCCTGACGCTAACCCGGACAATCCGAAAGAAGCGGAAGAGAAATTCAAGGAACTTCAGGAGGCGAACGCCGTTCTCAGCGATCCGGAGAAACGGCGCAAGTACGATGCATTAGGCAGCGATTGGGAGAACGCCGCGCGGCAAGCCGAGCAGCAGCGGCGTTACCGATCGGAGCGTGGGCCGACGACGGTAGAGTTCAGCGATCTGGGCGATCTCTTCGGACGCGGCTCGACAGCGGGCGATGGCTTTTCCGATTTCTTCGATACGTTTTTCTCGAACGTTGGCCGACGCACGACCGCGACGTCGGCGCGTTCACCGCACCGCGGTCAGGATCTGGAAGGCTCCATCGAGATCACGCTTCGCGACGCGTACGTAGGCGGAAGCAAATCGATCTCCATTGACCTGGAGGACCGTTGTCCCGTCTGCGGCGGCACGGGCATTAAGCAGCAGCAGATCTGCCCAAACTGCCACGGCACCGGAACGGTGCTCACGAGTAAACATTTGGAAGTCAAAATTCCCAAAGGCGTGCGCGAGGGGCAGCGCATTCGCCTGGCGGGCCAAGGCGGCAGCGGAATTCACGGCGGCAAACCAGGCGATTTATTTTTGAGCGTGCAGCTGAAAGCCGACGATCAATTCGATCGCGAAGGCGACGACCTCTACATCGATTTGCCGGTGAGCGTTTTCGATTTGGTATTGGGCGGCGAAGCACATGTGCCGACGCTCACCGGCGGCATTACAATGACCATTCCGCCGCGCACGCAAAACGAGCAACTCATGCGCGCCGCCGGAAAAGGTATGCCGCACTTAAACCGCAACGGTAGCGGCGATCTGTACGTGCGCCTTATTGCGCGGCTTCCGCAGCGGTTGAACGAGCGCGAAGAGCAGCTGTTTCGCGAATTAGCTGAAATAGCGGATCACTAAACGCGCCAGCAACGTCGCGGGAAACAACGCGCCCAGCACGGATTCGAGATTTGCCGCACTGCGAACCAGCAGATTCACCGGAACGATGTCTCCGTAGCCCGTCGTCGTGAGCGTTTCGAACGAGAAGTACAGATATTGATTCAGATTCTCGGTCGCCGGCCCGCTCACCGAAAATGCGTGCGGCTCGTACAGCGTTGCTATGCGGTAGAGCATCGCAAAGATGACGGCTATATTTAAATAGATCGCCACGCCACCAAGAATGCGGTGGTATGTTCCTTCATGTTCGTCCGTGAACACCATGTAGAGCAAAACGGCGCTTACGGTTGCTAAAAAGATGATGCGCGCGGCGAAATCGACTGTTAACGTTGCGGGTGAAGGCTGTCCGCGATGCACAAGCCACGAAACAACGTCAGCGAGAGCTGCCGCGAGGATGATCGCTTGTGCGTTGCGGTTCGTTGAAGCCAGGGCAAGCACGACCACGACAAACGCACCGTTGAGAGCGTACTCGACGCCGACAGGCAGGACGCCCGCGGCAGCGAGCGGCTGGGCAACGAACACTGAAAGCACTTGAAGGACGACAAGCACCGTAAGGCTTGGCTCGCGAAACCGCTCCAGGCGCAGCCTCATCATGTTCGCAGTATTTCCCTGCGCTACAGATTCGCGATGTCGATTGTCACTTCCCAAGTGCATAGCCTTGCTTGTGCGCCGCGTTTACGAAACGGAATGCTTTGTTCGGCAGGTACGTAATTTGGGTCGGATAGACGTCTGCAAATTTTGTAAACGCAACGCTGCAATAGAGTGCGACGGCGTCAAAATCCCCCTTGTGGACGAAGAAGACGCCCGAAAAAGGAATCGTTTCGCCGGGGTCCATGTCGAAGCCGCCGCGTATTCGGTCACGCCGGGAGCAATCGTCGATGTTACGCCTTTGTTCGTCGGGGCGTATTTCAGGACGGCAGCAACAATACCGTCGGCAATGGTGTACACTCGAGTATGCCCAGAATTGCGTAGTGTGGCATGATATGCCGTCTACACCGGGTCGCCACGCTCGCCGATGCGCTGCAGGCTACCGGTCAGCACAATTAACGGCGGTTCGCTATAGCGACAACTTCGACGACGTCGCGTAGAACCGCTATCGTTCGAGCGATGACCTTTTCATTCAGAGTGATAGCCTCCGTATTTTTTGTTTGCGGGCGCGCGGGCGCTCTTCCGCAGTTGCGCTCTTGTGGCGGAACGCGATCACGGCGACATCGTCGAAATAGCGGCATCCGATCCCGCTGTTACGACCGTCACAGCGCCGTCGGCGTCCGTGCGATAGACGCGCGCACAGAACCGCTGAAGCGTTTCAATCGTTGAAGCGGCCGGATGCCCGAACATGTTGTGACGGCCCACGGAAATGATGGCGTAGCGCGGGCGCACGGCAGCGATAAAAGACACCCCGCTGCTGTACGCGGATCCGTGGTGTCCCACTTTGATTACATCCACGTGCAAGTCGATGCCTTCACTAAGGAACCTCTGCTCCGCCGCGACGCCGGCGTCGCCGGTGAAGAGCATCCGAAAGTGCTTGTACTGCAGGATAAAGGCGACTGAGTTGTCGTTGATTGCGTTGTTGCTCGTGATAAACGGCAGCGACGGGCCGATGAACGTCAATGTTACGCCGTCGTCTAAGCGCCACACGTCACCGGCGCGTGGCAACATAACCGGAACGTGCTCCGCTCGCGCAACGGTCAGCGCGTCGTTGTACGCATACCCTCCGTATTTCTGTCCGCTGTCCGCAAGTTCGCCTGCGGCGCTATAGTTGCGCAATACCGGCGCAATTCCACCGGCATGATCGCCGTGCGGGTGCGAGAGGATGATCGCGTCAATGGTACGCACGCCGTTTCGTCGCAAGAACGGGACGACAATGCGTTCGCCGACGTTTTCGGCAAGCGATTCACCGTGTATCGCGCCGCGTTCTAGCCGGCCGCCGGCGTCGACCAACAGCGTATGTCCGAGCGGCGTCTGAATGACGATCGCATCTGCTTGACCGACGTCCAGTATGGTAATGCGCAAGCGCGTGTCGCCCGATGGCGGTGGTTCAAGCAAAACGCACGTGGCCAGCGCAATGAGCGCCGCACCCAGCGTGCGGCCACGACCGCTGCATAGTGCGACGGCGGCAACGATCGCCGCGTCGTAAACGATAACGGCAAACGCCGGCGGTGCATTTACGGGCATGTAAGCGAAGGGCAAGGACGCGACCGATGTGATACAGCCGGTAATCCATTGCAGCAGCAGACCGTTCGTCGTCGACGCTAGCGTGCCAAGCATCGTGCCGTACGCCGCAACCTGTACCATCGCCGCGATCATGGTCATTGCGACAACAGGCACTACCAGGAGGTTCGCAAGTACCGCATACGGGGCAGCGATCATGAAGATGCTTGCCGTCAGCGGCCAACTAGCAATTTGCGTTGCAACAGCGAGCGTCAGCGCTTCCCGTACGCGCGCGGGAAGCGCAACGTTCTCGAGGACACTGCCGATGCGCCGCGCCAGCAGCAGGATGCCACCCACACATGAGAACGACAAAGCAAACGACGCGCTTGAAATTGACTGCGGACGCCCCAGTACAAACAGGCAAAGCGCCGCACCATACGCGTTCCACGACAACGGCGCAGCACCGTACGCATAGGCTGCCAGGCCAAACGAAATCATCGACGCCGCGCGTACGCTTGGCGTATGCAAACCGCTAAAGGCGGCGTACCCCCACGCGGCTAGGATTCCGAGGGCTGCCAAACACCACCGCGGTGCTCGCACTGCGCGCAGCAGCCACAAGACCAGAGCGACAACTGCACCGAGATGCAAACCCGCGGTCACCAAAATGTGCACGGTTCCGGTTTCCTGAAACTCGGCATGCAACTGCGGAGGCAGCGCAGAGCGCTCGCCCCACAATTCGCCCGCGAGAATCGACGCATACGGTTCATCAAGCGTACCGTGAATGCGCTCCAGCGCCCATGCGTGCGCACGCGCGATCGCAATCGCAAATGTCATGCGCGCTTCTGGAAGCACTCGCAAAACATGCGCACCGCTCACGTGCAACTGTACGCCCCGTTCGCGTTCGATGTCGCGCATATCGGGTTCTCCGGGATTGCGCGGCGCATCGAACGGTTCGATGCGGCCTCGGAGCTCAACGCGAGTTGCCGGTGCAGGCGGTTGGTCGAGTGCGATACCGAACACTGTTCCGCTGTCGTCGACGCATGCGTCGCTTTGCAGAAACGTGCATGCGAAGCGGGCGGTATGCTCGTGGACCCTTGGCTGAAAATTTGCGTGCGCGCTCGCGCTTGCAAATCCGAGCGCCAGGGCGAGCGCACCCGGCGCACGAAACCGCGCGATGCAATACACTGCAGCCGCAGCCGCCGCAGCGACGAGCCAACCATCGGACGCTGTGGCTAAGACTGCGCCCGTTAACGTGCCGATGCCGGCGCGCAGCAGCGGGGGAACGTTCATCAAGGCCCTCTCACGACGGCCGCAACGCCCGTCAAGAGGTACAAGGAGTTAGCGTGCGCATTTTGGTCACCGGCGGGGCCGGATTCATTGGTTCACATATCGTCGATGCTTACTTAGAAGCAGGCCACGAAGTCTTGGCGCTGGATTCACTGTGGGAACACGGCGGCGGGCGGCGCCAGAATCTTCCCGATCGCGCGCACTTCGTTCACATGGACGTGCGCGACGAAAACATCACAAGGATCTTTACCGAATTCAAACCAGATATCGTAAACCATCATGCTGCGCAGCACAGTGTGGCGATCAGTTCTCGCGATCCGCGCTACGACGCCGACGTCAACGTCATGGGGTTGATCAATATTCTCGAGAATTCCGTGCGCGCGAACGTGCAAAAAGTGCTCTTCGCGTCAAGCGGCGCCACGTTCGGCACACCCGATCGTCTGCCGATGAACGAGCAAACGCCGCAGCGCCCCGAGTCGCCATACGGCATCACGAAAATGGTGTCGGAACATTACTTGCGGTTTTACAAAAACGAACACGGCTTAGACTACACGGCCCTGCGGTACGGCAATGTTTACGGTCCGCGGCAAGATCCAAACGGTGAGGCCGGCGTTATCGCAATCTTCATCGGAAAATTTCTCGCACGTCAAGGCATTCGCATCGACTGGGACGGCGAGCAGACGCGCGATTATGTGTACGTTAAAGACGTTGCACGCGCGAATGTGCTGGCGCTCGAGCATGGGTCGGGAGCCGCATTGTGTATCGGCACCAACCGCCGCACCAGCGTGAACGAAATTTATCGTGCGCTCGTCGAGATCAGCGGGTTCGAAGCGCCGGTTACGCATGCACCCAAACGGCCTGGAGACGCACGCGACGCGCAGTTTGATCCGTCACTGGCGCAGCGCGAGCTGGGATGGCGCCCGGCAACCGCACTCATCGACGGCATGCGCGAAACGTACGCGTACTTCAAGGATGCGTTAGCGGTTCAATGATGTTGCCGCCGCCGTGGCTGGTCGCACCGCTCGTCCGTATCTCGGACGTGCTGGCGAGGCTCCGGCGGCGCCTCATGCCGCGCGAATACGCTGCGCTCGAACTGGGCACGTCGTCGTGGGTCGCGCTGAGCGTAGCGGCGTTTTGCGAATTGCGGCTTGCCGATGCGCTCGAACACGGACCGGCAAATGCAGCGCAGCTCAGCGCGCAGGGCTACGGCGATGAGCGGATGCTCTACCGCCTCCTGCGTTCGCTGTGCGCTTATGACGTCGTAACCTGCACGGGTGATGGACTGTTTACGCTTGACTACGTTGGCCGGGCGCTGTGCGGCCGCGATTCAATGGCCGCGATGATTCGTTATGCCAACGCTCCGTGGCACATCGATGCGTACGCACATTTGGCGCAAGGCGTGCGTTCCGCAATGCCGGCGTTTTCACTTCGCTGCGGCGCCGCTCTGTTCGAATATCTTCGGAGCAACGATGAAGCAGGCCGCATGTTCGACGAAGCGATGCAATCGCAGACACGTCTTTTCGCGCAGGCGTTTGCGCAAGCGTACGACTTTACCGGTGCGCAGAGTATCGTTGATGTCGGCGGCGGCACCGGCTTACTGCTCGCTGCGGTGATCGCTCGCGCGCCGCGCATCAAAGCCACGGTTTTCGAAATACCCGAGGTTGTCGCGCGAGCTCATCCGCTCGCGGGCGTCGCGTTCGTAAGTGGTGATATGTTCGCCGGCGTTCCGCCTTCCGCGGATATCTTCGTGCTCAGCCACGTGCTGCATGACTGGGACGACGCCCGCTGCGAGACGATTTTGCGCAATGTGCGCGCCGCAATGCCTGCGCATTCGCGGCTGTTGATTTATGAGCTCGTTGCGTCGCCGTTCGGAAACGATTGGTCGCTGGACCGGGTATCGGATCTCGAGATGATGACGATGCTTCCCGGCCGCGAACGCACGCGCGAGGAATTCGGGCAGCTCGTTAGCCGCGCGCGACTACGTCTGGAACGGTTGATTGCGACGTCGGCACCTGAAGTGGTGATTGAATGTGTTCCGGTCTAATACCGACGCCCATCAGCCGTGCGGCCAGACGCGGCCAAGGCGTATGGCTCGTAGCGAACCGCACCAGCCACGGTGCGCGCGCGATCTTCGTTGCTTTTAAGGCATTGCGCACCGCAAGCGCTTGAATGACGAGCTGTATACTTTGCGTGGCGACGGTAGGAAACATGCGGCGTTGTTGGACTTTTGCGAGATCCTCATCGGAAACGGAACCATCACGCAGGGGTTGCCACAATGCGTTGGCGGTTGCCACCGCGTCTTGAATCGCAAGGTTAATACCGACGCCGCCGATCGGCGACATCGCGTGCGCCGCGTCGCCGATGCACAGAAGCCCGGGTGCGAACCATTTTATTAGGCGATCTACGCGTACCTCGAGGTAACGAAGATCCTCCCACGACCTGATCGCGTACATATGGCTGCGTAAAAATGGCGCAAGCTCGACGATTTTAGCAATGACGTGCTCGACGGGCTGCGAGCGCATCGCCTGATATGTTCCCTTCGGAATCACCAACCCCGCCTGCCAGTAATCCGTGCGGTTGATCAGCACCAAAATGTGCCCGTTGCCGATATAACCCAGCGTTTGCGCAACATGCGCTCCGTCTTGCGGGATGCGCATCCACAGCAAGTCCATCGGCGCGCCGAACGAGCGTATGTCGAGCTTAGCAGCGGCGCGCACCGCCGAGTGCCGCCCATCTGCGCCGACGACGACCTTCGCCGCGATCTCGATCGATTCGCCGCTTGCGCTTTGGGCCGAGACACCGCAGACGCGATCGCCCTCGTAGCGTAGTTCGCGAAACGCCGTGCTCATGAGCAACCGAAAATTGGGAAACCGCTGCGCCTCTTCGCGCAGGAAGTTCAGGAAATCCCACTGCGGCATAAATGCGATGAACTTGCAATGCGTGGGCAGCGAGCGGAAATCTACGACCGTGACCAGGTCGCTTCCGATTTGACCGGCGAGGCGATCTAGTTCATCGTGCGGGCGCGTGAGAAAACGCTCCAGCAAACCTACCTCGTACAGCATCTCCAGCGTCGACGGATGGATGGTGTCACCGCGAAAATCGCGGAAGAAATCGGGGTGTTTCTCCAGAACGGTAACATCCACACCGGCGCGTGCAAGCAGAAAGCCAAGCATCATGCCGGCGGGGCCGCCGCCGGCGATACAGCAATCCGTTGCTATGCTTTGCATTTATGCGGCGACAATGTTCAGCAGTTTGTCCGGCACGAAAATGCGCTTTCGGACTTCTTTGCCATCCATTTGCGCTTGTACCGCGGCCTCGCGCATCGCGCGTTCAAACGCTTCATCTTCGGTGATGCCGGGCGCAGCTTGTAAGCGCGCACGGACCTTGCCGTTTACTTGCACGACCAGCGTGATTTCGTCGACGGCGAGCGCCTCTTCACGCGGCTCGAGGAAGCTCTCCAGATGAACCGATCCGGAGTGGCCGAGCCGTTCCCACAGCTCTTCGGCAATGTGCGGCGCAAACGGCGCCAGCAGCAGCGGTAGCGCGTTCACCGCGTATTGGACCGCTGCAGAACCCGTTGACGAGAGCGCCGTGAGCGCATTGACACATTCGTCCAGCTTCGCAATGGTTGCATTGAAGTGAAAGCGGCGCGAAAGTGTTTCCTCGATCGCCGAACGCGCGGCGACGTGCACGGTGCGTACGAGCGCTTTTTCCTCGGGGCTTTGTGCCGGCGGCAACTGACGAACGCCGGTGGCAGCGGTACCGAAGTGCGGTTCGCACGCGCGCCACACGCGACCCAGAAAGCGCACGCGCCCGCTGATGCCCTCGTCGGTCCAGTCGCTCGTGTCTTCCGGCGGCGTGACGTACAGCAAGAACAGGCGCATTGCATCGACGCCGTTCGTTTCGGCGGTCTGATCGATGCCGATCACATTGCCGCGCGATTTGCTCATCTTCTCGCTGTTGTACAGCACCATGCCTTGATGAAAGAGACGCGTGAACGGCTCGTCGCTCTCGCCGACCCAGCCGCGATCGTAGAAAAACTTATAAAAGAAGCGCGAGTACAGAAGATGCAACACGGCGTGCTCCGAGCCGCCGATGTACTGATCGACACTCATCCACTGCCGCGCGAGCTCCGGCGCCCATGGCGCAGCCTCGTTTTGCGGATCCAAATAGCGCAGATAATACCACGACGACTCAAAAAATGTATCCATCGTGTCGCTCTCGCGCCGCGCCGGTCCGCCGCACTTCGGGCAGTTCACATTGATGAACGCCGCATCGCGCGCAAGTGGCGAACCTTCGCCCGTGATCGGAACATTCTGCGGCAAAAGCACCGGTAATTGATCGTCCGGCACGGGCACCTCGCCGCACTGCTCGCAGTACACGATCGGAATCGGCGTGCCCCAGTACCGTTGGCGCGAGACCAGCCAGTCGCGAAAGCGGTAGTTTACTTGCGTTTCGCCGATACCGAGGGCAATTAGCCGTTCCGCGATTGCTTTACGCGCACGCACGCTCGACATGCCGCTGAAGTCGCCGCTTGCAATAAGCCGGCCTTCGTCGGTGTACGCTTGCGTGAGCGGCGAGCTCGGCTCGGTGCCGGGCGGCACGATCACTTGCGCGATCGGCAGCGCATGTTTGCGCGCGAAGTCGAAGTCGCGTTCATCGTGCGCGGGCACGCCCATGACGGCGCCCGTGCCATATTCGGCCAGCACGTAATTCGTCGCCCAAATCGGAATGCGCTCGTGCGAGAGCGGATTGATGGCGTACGCGCCGGTGAAGACGCCGTCTTTTTCCATCAAACTCGTGCGCTCGAGCTCACTCTTGGAGCGCAGGCTTTCGGCGAACGCCGTAACCGCGTTGTGGTGGCTCTTTGTCGTAACCTGCGCCACGAGCGGATGCTCGGCGGCAATTGCAATGTACGTTGCGCCGAAAAGCGTGTCGATGCGGGTGGTAAACACGCCAATCTTCGCATCCGTGTTTTCGATCTCGAACGAGAACTGTACGCCTTCGCTGCGCCCGATCCAATTGCGCTGCATCGTTTTCGTACGATCCGGCCAGCCGTCTAGTTTGTCCAGATCGAACAGCAAACGATCCGCGTATGCGGTGATCCTTAGAAACCACTGCGAGAGTTTGCGCCGCTCGACGATCGTATCGCACCGCCAGCAACGGCCGTCGATTACTTGTTCGTTCGCAAGCACGGTCTGATCGTGTGGACACCAGTTCACCGGCGCCTCACGCTTGTACGCAAGCCCGTGTTCGTACAAGCGCAAGAACAGCCATTGATTCCAGCGGTAATAGGACGGATCGCAGGTCGCAATTTCGCGCGACCAGTCATATCCCGTGCCCATCAGCCGGACTTGACGCTCCATGTTCGCGATATTCTCGCGGGTCCACACATTCGGATCGGCGCCGCGTTGAATTGCGGCGTTTTCCGCAGGAAGGCCGAACGCGTCCCACCCCATCGGATGCAGCACGTCGTAGCCGAGCATGCGCATCATGCGCGCGACTGCATCACCGAGCGTGTAGTTTTTCGCGTGACCGACGTGGAGATCGCCCGAAGGATACGGCAGCATCTCCATCACGTAGTACTTCTCGCGCCCTTCGCATTTTTGCGCAGCGTAAAGGCGGCTGTCTTCCCAGCGCTGCTGCCACTTGCGTTCGATCGATCGGAAATCGTAAGACTCGGCCATGAAGGTTGCTGTTATAAACCTGCGCGCGCGCTCAACCCTTTCCGGTAGACTCGCCCGGCGTGAAGGGCAGGCATGAAGCACGTGTGGATCGGCGCGGCGGTGCTCGCCGGCGCTGCGCTCCTCTGGCGCCAACATCCCAAACGGCCTGTCCCGATGGTTGCCGCGACGCAGAATCCGCACACGGTACGTCGAGCGGTAAGCGAGTCGCCCGCCTTCATCGTCGTTTACGTTGCCGGGGCGGTCAAGCGTCCGGCGCTTTACCGCTTGCCGCCCGGCGCACGCGCGGCCGATGCCGTGCGCACCGCCGGAGGCTTTCGCTCCGATGCGGACCAGGCGGCGACCAATTTGGCCGAGCGCCTTACCGATGGTCTCGAGGTGCGCGTCTACGCGAAAGGTGAGAATGCGCGATCGCGCTCGGTCAGGGCGTCCTCACGAACGCGCGCGCGCAAAGCGTTAACCGTTGCCACGGTCGTCGACATCAATACTGCCGACGCGCAGACGCTTGCCGCGCTCCCCGGAATCGGTGCAACACTCGCGCAGCGCATCGTCGCGTTCCGCGAAATCAACGGCGCATTTGGCAGCGTTGATGAACTGCTCGATGTTGCCGGCATGACGCAGCGGCGGCTCGATCTGCTTGCACCGTATCTGCAAGTGCATGGGGCCAGGTAACTTTAGTCGAAGAAGATGGTGTGCAGACCTTACCCGAGTTGATCAGGAGTTCGCTTAGTGAACCCCGCGAAAATGTCATGATCGAACGCGTCGACGGCAAGTGGACGCCCTCGTCAAGTACCGAAATAAACGCGCGCATCGATGCCATCGCGTGCGGTATCCGCGATGCGGGCCTGACCACGGGCGATCGCATCGCTCTCATCGGAGCCGACAGCGTCGATTGGGCCGTCACGGACTTTGCGATTATCTGCGCAGGTTGCGTTGTCGTTCCGATCTTTCCGACACAGGCGCTCGATCAAGTTGGGTTTATTCTCCGGAATTCGGAAGCGAAGATGATCTTCGTCGACACGCCGGCTGCCGAAGCGCGCCTGCGCGACTTGCACGTGCCCCTTCCGCCGATTGTAGTGTTCCAAAGTTCGGGTGCAAATTCGCTTGCCGCATTCGAGGAACGCGGACGCGCCGTGCATGCGCAGCATCCGCAGTGGCCGCAGGAATTCGAAGCGCAACCCTCGCCGGATGAAATGGCCGTTTTGATTTACACTTCCGGCACAACCGGCGAGCCGAAGGGCGTGATGCTCTCGCATCGCAATTTAGTTTCAGACGTGCTGGCAACGTTCAGTCTGGCGTTCAACGAGCTTCAGCCGGGGACGCGCACGCTTTCGGTTTTACCGTTCTCGCATATCTACGAGCACTGCATTATGTACGGCTACCTTGCATGCAAAGTGCAGCATTACATCTCGCACAACGTCGATGAACTATTGACCGACCTGAAAGATGTTCGCCCCGCATGCATCACGTGCGTGCCGCGCATTTTCGAGCGGGTGATCGCCGGCGTAACGGTTAAAGCAAAAATCGCAGGCGGTTTGCAGGCTAAACTCGTTCCATGGGCGCTGGCGGTCGGTCGAGATTACATGACAGCGAAGACGCGCGGGCAAAATCCTGGTATAGCATTATCGTTACAATACCGCGTTGCGCACACGCTCGTTTTGCGCAAACTGCGACCGGCACTCGGTTTAGACGAGTTGGTGTTTATGTGCAGTGGTTCGGCGCCGCTGCATTTCGATGTGGCCATGACAATGCTGGGCGCAGACATTGCAATCGTCGAAGGTTACGGCCCGACGGAATGCTCGCCGGTCGTGTCGGCCAACATGCTTGCAACGAACCGTTACGGCACTGTCGGAAAACCGCTGCCCGGCGTTCAGGTGAAGATCGCCGGCGATGGAGAAATCCTCGTGCGCGGCCCAAACGTGATGCTCGGCTATTACAAAAAACCCGAAGCAACAAAAGACGTCCTGGAAGACGGCTGGTATCACACGGGCGATATCGGTGAGCTGGACGCCGACGGTTATCTGCGGATCACCGATCGGAAGAAAGAACTGTTCAAGACGTCGGGCGGCAAATTTGTTGCGCCTTCGCGCGTGGAATCGGCGATCAAGCGTTCCGTGTACGTCAATCAAGTGATGCTCGTTGGCGATGGGCGTCCCTTTCCGGTAGCGCTCGTTTCGCCGAATTGGGATTCCGTTATCCACGAATTGAATCTGCCGAAGGACGCTACGCATGCGCAGCTTGCCGCGCGCGAAGACGTGCAAGTATTTCTCACGCGTGAAGTTCGCGAAAATACGTCCGATTTGGGCAAGTTCGAGCAAGTGCGGCGCATCGCGATTTTGCCACGCGATCTCACGATTGAAGACGGCGATCTCTCGCCGACGCTGAAAGTACGGCGCCGCAACGTCGAGGCGAAGTACCGCGCCCAGATCGAATCGCTCTATGCCGATTTATCGGCCGTCCATGCGAGCGCAGCAAGCTAAACGGGAGTTCATAAAAAAGCCGCAAATATCGCGGAATGCACGTACGTTCGATCCTCGCGCTTCTTTGCTGTGCGTCGCTACTCGGCGCAGCGCCCGCTCCTACTGCCTCCGCCTCACCGCCGCCGGCGGCCGCTGCGGGCGGCGATTCTGTAACTCAGCATTCCGTCACCATTAACGGCGCGCCCGTCGCATACACCGCGCACGCCGGAACCATTCAACTCACCGATGCGGCGGAAAAGCCAACTGCGAATGTCTTTTACACGGCATACACCGTCGAAGGCGCAAACCGTCCGGTAACGTTCGTGTACAACGGCGGCCCAGGCAGCTCGACGATGTGGCTGCGCATGGGTTCGTTCGGGCCGGTTCGCGTGGTTGCTGCCAACGCTCAGCCGACGGGGCCGGCACCGTACCGTATTGTCGACAATCAATATAGTCTGCTCGACAAATCGGATCTCGTGTTCATCGACATGCCGGATAGCGGCTTCGGCCGTATCACGCCGGGTAAAGAGAAAGATTTCTTCGGCGTCGACCAAGACGCCGCAGCATTCGGTCAGTTCATTCAGCGCTATCTCACGCAGTTTCACCGCTGGAATTCGCCGAAGTTTTTGTTTGGCGAAAGTTACGGCACGACGCGGTCCGCTGCGCTTTCGAAGTGGCTGTTCGATCACGGGGTTGCGCTCAACGGCGTGGTGTTGCTGTCATCGATCCTAAACTTCGGCTTGGATTATCAGAACGGCGAACCGAATGCGACGGGCGATTGGGCGTTCGTGCTCTACTTGCCGACGGAAGCCGCGACGGCGTGGTATCACAACAAGGTTTCGAACAAACCCGCGAGTCTGCCGGCGTTCATCGATGAAGTGGAACGGTTCGCGACAGGACCGTATCTGGATGCGTTATTCGCCGGCAACCACATCAGCGCATCGCAGCGCAACTCCGTGGCCTCGCGCTTGAGCCATTACCTGGGGATCCCGATGAGCTACGTACTGGAATCGGACTTGCGCATTCCGTACGACCGGTATCAGCGCGAATTGCTGCGCGGCTCCGATGTCGTCTTCGGACGGTTGGATTCTCGCTATACGACGTACGGTCTGCATGCGTCCTCAAATGAAGGGCCGCCGTGGGACCCGACGGATTCGTCGATCGACTCTCCCTACACGACCGCCATCAACGCGTACCTGCGCGACGATCTGAAATACGAAACGCCGCTGCAATACCGCACGAACATCTACGACATTATCTACGCGCGCGGTCCTGAAGGTTGGGATTTCACGCACAACAAGCGTCCCGGGGTGAATGTCGCGCCCGATTTGGCCGAAGTGATCACGCAGAATCCGCACATGAAAGTGTTTTCCGCCAACGGCTACTACGACTTCGCGACGCCGTTCTTCGCAACCCAATACACACTGCGCCATTTGCAGATCGCACCTGCGTTACGCAGCAACATCAGCTATGGTTTCTACGAATCCGGCCACATGGTGTATTTGAACGAAACCGCACTCTCTCAATTCAAGAGCGATCTGTCGCGCTGGTATGACAGCGCAACGGGGCGCTAAGGACATGAACTACGTGAAGAAAATGCTTGCATTGCTGACGGCAGCCGTCATGCTGGCCGCTGCGCCGAAACCCAAAGAAGTTTACGTTCCGCCGGCACCGCCGGACGGGGTCTCGCACGGCGTCAATCATGTCGGCGGCCAAGCGATTCCGTATACCGCGCGCGCCGGCACGATCACGCTGCGTGATTCGGACGACCGGATTACCGCGCGCATGTTCTACGTGGCTTACACCAAAGAAGGCGCATCAGCTACGAACCGTCCGGTGACGTTCTGCTACAATGGCGGCCCCGGAAGTTCGACGATTTGGCTTCGCATGGCATCGTACGGTCCGGTACGCGTTGCACTCAAAGACGGCTACGCGACGCCGCCCGCGCCGTACACGCTACTCGATAATCCGGAATCGCTTCTGGACAAGACCGATCTCGTGTACGTCGACGCGCCGAACACCGGATTTAGCCGCATCCTTGGCTACGGCAAGCCGGCAGACTTTATCGGCGTCGATCAAGATGGCCGCGCGTTCACGCAGTTCATCCAGCGGTATTTGACGCAGTTCAACCGCTGGAACTCGCCGAAGTTTTTATTCGGCGAGAGTTACGGCACGACACGCGATGCCGTGCTCGTACACGATCTTCAAGAGTCGAACGTGCAGTTCAACGGCGTGATCTTTCTGTCTGCAGTGCTGAACTTCGGTTTGACGGGGCTCGGCGGTTTCGAATCGATCGGCGGCGGCGACTGGGCGTACGTATTGTATCTGCCCTCCGAAGCTGCGGCTGCGTGGTACCACCACAAGATACCGGGGCAGCGCGGGAGTTTGACGTCGTTCCTTTCGGCCGTGCAGCATTTTGCGTCAACCGAATATATGCACGCGCTGGCACAGGGCGATGACCTTACACCGTACGAGCGCGATCGCGTTATCAACCAGCTGCACAATTTCACCGGCCTTTCAACGTCGTATCTGCGCACGGCAAACATGCGTGTGCCGTACTATGCGTTCCAAAAAGAGCTCTTGCGCAGTCAAGACCAAATCATCGGCCGCTACGACGCACGCTTCGCGCTGTACGACCAGGATCAGATTGGCGACTATCCGCAGGCCGATCCGTCGGACGTCGCGATGAACAGCGCCGTAGTGTCGACGTGGAACAACTACCTGCGCGACCGTCTGCATTACAACACGAATATGCAGTATCGTCCGACGGCATACGGCGGCGCACTCGGACAGCGTTGGGACATGCATCACAACGGCCAGCCGCCGCCGGTCAACGTTGTTCCCGACATTGCTTCGGCGATGTCGCAAAACCCTAACCTGCGCGTGTTTCTTGCCGGCGGATACTACGACTTCGCGACGCCGTACTACGCTGCGTGGTACACATTCGAACACATGGACATCGCGCAACCATTGCGTCACAACATCACGTACGGATTTTATCCATCCGGTCACATGGTCTACCTAAACCGCGAATCCCGCATCGACTTCAAACACGATCTCGCAAAATGGTACGACACAACTTTGCAGCACTAGTTTAAACGTGTCACCCTGAGCCTGTCGAAGCCGCCGCACTTCGCTTGCGGCGTTAAAACCAAAGACGCCGGCACAACCGCCGGCGCCTTTGGTTGAAACCGTAAGGTATGAAGCTGCCACGGCGGCGTACGCACCGCGGTGACGTTGACGTGTCATGGTGAGGTATCGAACCACGGCCGAGGCATCGAGGCCCGTCTAACCCTCCACTAAGGCGCGCATTCGCGCAAAGCGGGCACTACCGCCCATGTGAAATCCAGCTCCCGCGGATTCTCGCTCGTCGAAGTCCTGATAGCAGTCGCCGTCGCAATAATCGTCGGCTACTTCTGCCTGCGTCTGGCCGGTAGTGTGCTACACACGCTCACCATCACCACCCAGCGTTTCGCCGGCTCCTCAACGCTCAGCGCCCTCGAAGGCCGGTGGCTGAATGAAGAAGACGACGCCTGGGCCATATTCACGCCGCCAAACGACGTCAACGGCAACAGCAACAGCGACGGTCACGAAGTCGACTTCTTCAACCGCGACATCAAACACCAAGCAAAGTTTTGGGCCTACACGTACGACGCAAATGCAAAAACGCTCACGCGCTACGTGTATTCATCCATTGGCGCCGCCCCGTCAACCGACGAAGTGTTCGGCGGCATCACGTCGTTTTACGCGCAGACATATCCACTGACGGCACTGCAAGACCCGTCGAGCAAAATTTACGCACCGGTATACGCTAGCGCCAACTTGCAGAACGGAGCGGTGCAGTTCTTCGCGTCAACGGCGCCGTGGGTGGCAGGCGGCAATCAAATCACCTACCTACGCGTACAGACGGCGAATGCCGTGCGCGAAATGCATCTCTCGACGTGGACAGCGCCCAGCGGGTGGACTGTGGTGTTGAATTACACGCCCCGGCCGACACCGACACCAACGCCGGCGCCTTCGGCTACAGCGACGCCGATTACGACCTGGCCAATCGGAATCGCAATGGGCGCGAATGGCAGCAATGTTGCATCAATTCCGTCGCACGTGCCCATTTCGGTTGCAAGTGTCCTGAATGCATTATTGGGTGGTGCCATCGCAGCCGCAGGCACAACATGCCCGGCACAGGCGTACACGGATTCCGCACTAACGCAGTTGGACGTAAACGA
>CAZERJ010000038.1:0-22342 GCA_964514445.1 uncultured bacterium
CGCTTGAAACCGGCAAATACGCGCCCAGTCTTCCACTGGCATTTCGTATCGCCAAGTTGTTCGAAACACCGGTCGATCAAGTCTTCGATCCTGATTCCGCAGAGGAGTAAACTCATGAAACGCTTCGCCACTATAGCACTGTCTGTAACGGTGCTCGGATTCGCATTACCCGCACGAGCTGCTGCACCGCCGCCGCTTCCCACCGCCGTGCAATCATTCGATGCAGGAAGCGTTCACGTTGAGCGCTACGGCGCAGCCGGAAAACGCGCGCTGATCTTTTTGCCCGGACTCACGTGCGGCCCGTGGGAGTGGTCCTCGCAAATTCAAACGTTTTCAAAAAACTACAGCGTCTACGCGCTTACGCTTCCCGGATTCGACGGCCGCAAACCGATCGCCGGCGCATTGTTTTCAACGGTGAGCACCGACGTGTGGTCGTTGATTGCAGCGCAGCATTTGGATCGACCGGTCCTTATCGGGCACAGCTTGGGCGGAACGATGGCGTTGCTGATGGCCACCCAAAATAAAGCGCCGCTGGGAGGCGTCATTGCCGTCGACGGATTGCCGGTTTTTCCAGGCGCCGAAAAACAAACGCCGGCCCAGCGTGCGCAAAGTGCTGCGCAAATGAGCGGCATGATGGCACGCCTCGAGACTCCGGCGCAATTCGAAGCGGCGGAACGCAGTTACGTGCTGCCGTATCTGGTGAGCGCGCCTGACGATATTAGCATTATCGCGAAGCTCGTTTCGCACAGCGATCCGGGGGCAACCGCGAAATGGATGGCGGAAGATTATCAGCTCGATCTTCGCCCGGCGCTCAAAAATGCGACCGCGCCTATTCTTGAAATAGCGCCGTACGACGCAAAGCTCGAAGGCACCATGATCCCTAGCGCAAACGCAAAACAGGCTTACTACGCCGGCCTTTTGGCAAACGCGCCTAGCGCGAAGGTGCAAGTGGTCGAGCATTCCCGGCACTTCATCATGTACGATCAGCCGCAGGCACTCGATGCCGCGCTCACGGCGTACGTGCAGGCACTGCCATAAACCGCGCGAGCAGCTCGCGCGTGCGTACCGCCTCCACGTGGTCGTACGCGCGGGCCGCTTCGCGAGCCAAACTCTTGAGCAGCGAGCATTCGTCGGGATCGATTTGCGTGCCGTTCGAATGAGCGCCATACAAAACAAAAGCGGCCAATTCATGACGAACCGTCACCGGCATTGCGAGCACGTAAATCGCACTCGTTTGCGGATCGAGCTGGCCACGAACGTCATCGAGCCACACCAAGTCTTCACTGCTTTGCAAAAAGCGCACGAGCGTATGGTTCCGGTCGAAGCCCATCGGCGCAACGAGCGTATCGCTTGAGGTAGCAACGCCGACGAAACGTTCACCGTCCTCGCTGCGCCGGTACAATGCACCCGCCGCAAGCTCCAGGGCGCGGACGGGCTCGATGACCAGCCCATCGGTAATCGCTTCTTCCTTCGTCGCATACGGTAATGCATCGGCAACGCGCGAGAGATAGCGCTCCGCAAGATGACGCCGGCGGAAGACGACGACGTCGATCGTTTGTTCGAACAGGCGATTGATCTTCGTGAGAAAGAATCCGACGCCGATCGTCACGGCAATTTCCAGCATCGTCGCAAAGTGCGCGTGCGAGACCACTTGCGAGGATGCCCAGTCGATCAGCGTGACGACGACGACCACGAGGACCGAAAGCACCGCGTACGCGATCGCACGATTCAAAACGAAATTGATGTCCAGCACGCGATGCTTGAGCACCGCATACGCGACCGTGATCGGGAAGATCACCACGAGGTCGCTGACAACGCTTTGTACGACCGGATCGACGCCCGGTACGAAATAGACGGCGTAGGCGATGAACGACGCGATGCCGCCGATGAAAAAGTACCCCGTGCGCTGACGCGCTGCGGGATGCATCTCACCGAAACTCTTGATCATGATTGCTGCCGCAGCACCAAAGACTGCCAGCGGAAGCCACTCGTCGAGCACGCCGCTCCACGGATACCGATCGCCGGTCGTGCGAAGATGCACGAATTCGGCAACGTATGCCACATACGCGAGAGCGATGGCGATCCACGCAATGCGATCCGCAGGTTTTTCCCAGCGCTCCAGCCAGCCGCCGGGAAAGCGCAGTACAAATGGAATCAGCGGCATGACGACGATGTTGCCGAGCACTGTCGCCAAGATGAAGGAAAGCACCACGTACAGCGGCTCGGGCAGCGTATTGTAAAACGACAGCGGCGCCGCCGTCGAGAAAAATCCCACGGCGTACCAATAAAGACACCATGTCATGACACTAGGGCGCACGAGCACCAGCGCTAATGCGACGCCCGTGAAGACCAGACTCACGGCCAATCCGAGCAACGAGACCGCCCATTCCCAGGCACTCGCGGGCTTTGCCGCCATCGCGACCAATGTCGCATGATGGACCGCGCTTTGGCCGGGATGCCGGAACGCAACGTTCATCCGGTCGCCTGCCCTCGGCGAACCTAATCTTGACACATCCAACGAAAACGGTGCGACCAGGATGCGATCGCCGGCGCGCATGCCTGCACGCCACGCGGGTGAACCGGGCTCGACGGCAATGACATCCCGCGCTCCACCAAGCGGCATCTGCACGCCATACGTTCCGGCGGTCCAATGCACCGAAAAGCCGCCAAAATATGGCGGAATGAACGTTATCAGGACCGCCAGCGTTATCACGATGACAAGAGCCCGCGATACCGCTGCTGTGAAAACTTTTGTCACCGCCTCGTGTTTTAAAGAGAGGAAGCAGGCCTGCCTCTTGCCCAACCCCTTTCACAAACCCTGATGACAGTAGTAGAATCCGCGCGACCAGCGCTCATTGAAGACGAAACCCGCGCCATTTTGGAACGCGTCGAAAACGTCATTCCGCGCGTCGAATGGCCGGTGCACGCGCCATATGTCACCGAGATCAACCGCTTGAAAAAAGAGCGGAACGCGGTGATTCTCGCGCATAACTATCAAGTTCCGGAGATTTTTCACACGGTTGCCGACATCGTCGGCGATTCGCTGGGCCTGGCGATAGAAGCCGCTAAAACTGACGCGGACGTTATCGTGCTGTGCGGCGTGCATTTCATGGCCGAGACGGCGAAGCTCGTGAATCCGCAAAAAACGGTGCTGGTGCCGGATTTGCGCGCAGGCTGTTCGCTCGCAGAATCCATTACCGCCGCCGACGTGCGTTTGATGCGCGAGCGCTATCCCGGCGTTCCCGTCGTTACGTATGTAAATACGTCCGCCGAAGTCAAAGCGGAATCGGATATTTGCGTCACCAGTGGCAATGCGGTCAAGGTCGTCAATGCCCTAGGCGTACCGCGCGTTATTTTCTTGCCCGATGAATATTTAGCAAAATACGTCGCCTCGCAAACCGATGTCGAGATCATCGCGTGGAAAGGTCACTGCGAAGTGCACGAGCGGTTCACCGGCGCGCAGATCCGCGCATACCGCGAAGGCGATGACTCGCTCATCGTGCTTGCACATCCCGAATGCCCGCCCGATGTTTTGGCAGAAGCCGACTTTGTCGGATCGACGGCCGGCATGATCGATTACGTTTCCAAGGAGCAGCCGCCACGGATCGTCATGATCACGGAATGCTCGATGGCGAGCAACGTCGCAGCAAACTTCCCGCAGCTCGACTTCGTCCGCCCGTGCAATTTGTGTCCGCACATGAAGCGCAACACGCTTCCGAAAGTCCTGCATTCGCTGCAAACGATGCAGTTTGAAGTAACGGTTGACCCGTCCATTGCACAGCGCGCGCGCCGCGCCGTCGACCGTATGCTCGAGCTGTCGCGCGCCTAACATGCACATAAAAACCGGTGCTGCGATCGTCGGTGCAGGCATCGGTGGGTTAATGGCCGCGCTCAAGCTCGCACCAGCGATGCCGGTCACGGTGCTTTCGAAATCCCCGCTTGGAAGCGGCGCTGCATCGGATTGGGCGCAGGGCGGTATTGCCGCCGCGCTGGGTGCAGACGATTCACCGCAGCTCCATCAGCTCGATACCCAGCGGGCGGGCGCGGGACTTTCCGATGAAGCGATCGTGCAAATTCTTACACGCGATGCACCGGCTCGCGTTGAAGAATTGCTCGAACTGGGGGCGACGTTCGATCGCACTGCCAGCGGTGCGCTTGCGCTCGGGCGCGAGGCGGCGCACAACCGCCGCCGCATCGTCAAAGCGGGCGGCGACGCGACAGGCCATGAGATTCTCAAAACGCTCATTGCCGCGGTTCAAAGCACACCGTCGATCACCGTTTTGGAAAACGTTATCGCGGACGATCTCATCGTGCAAAACGGCGCCGTGTGCGGCGTGTACGCGCATCATGGGATCACCGGTGAAGCGCTCATTATCGAATCGCGCGCAACGATTCTTGCCACAGGCGGAATCGGGCAGCTCTACCGGTACACGACAAACCCTCCGCAATCCACCGGCGATGGCGTCGCGATGGCTGCGCGAGCCGGAGCGCTGCTCGGCGACATGGAGTTCGTGCAATTTCATCCGACGGCGCTTGCGGTGAGCCGCGATCCATTGCCGCTCGTCACCGAAGCGATTCGCGGCGAAGGCGCTATTTTGCGCAACGATCTCGGCGAGCGATTCATGCTCGAAGAACACCCCGATGCAGAACTTGCGCCGCGTGACATCGTTGCACGCAGCATCTTCTTCCAGCAGCGCGCAGGGCGTACCGTCAGTTTGGATGCGCGCGAGAGCATCGGTGAGAAGTTCGCGCAAAAATTCCCAACGGTATTCGCCGCATGCATGCAAGCCGGTATCGATCCGCGGCGCGTTGCAATACCGGTCACGCCGGCTGCCCATTATCACATGGGCGGCATCGCCGTTGATGAATGGGGCAGATCGAGCCTTCCAGGACTTTGGGCATGTGGCGAAACGAGCGCAACGGGCGTGCACGGCGCAAACCGCCTAGCAAGTAATTCGCTTCTTGAAGCGCTGGTCTATGGTTCGCGCGTCGCCACGAACGTCGCCGCGGCTGATTTGCCTGCGCTGCCCGAAAGCATACCGGAGGCACCGGTGTTGATGCTTGCCGACGAAGGCGCAGCGCAAGCCGTCACCGATCTTCGCGCGCTTATGTACGCGAACGTTGGTCTGGTTCGCAACGCGCAGGGTCTGGGCGCAGCACTGCGCCGAATTCGTGAACTGCAAAGCGCTCACGCGAACAATCACGGCGAGCTGCGCAATTTGCTCACCGTCGCGCAACTCGTCACGCAAGCGGCAATTGCGCGAAAAGAGAGCCGCGGGAGCCACTTCCGCATCGATTTCCCTGACACCGACATTCGCTTTGCGAAACGATCGTTTAGCACACTCGCCGGCGTTGCTTAATCCGCCCGCGCGGCTGCTGGTTGAGCCGATCGTGCGCTCGGCGCTGCTCGAAGACATCGGGAACGGCGCGGATCTCACCACCGACGCTATTGTGGATCCGCAGATGCAAGCGCGTGCTGCCATCGCAGCACGCAAACCAGGTGTCATCGCAGGCCTCGATGCAGCAGCGCTTGCGTTCCAGCTGCTCGATCCGAATGCGCGCATCGAGGTGCATGTGCGTGACGGCGAACGAATCGCTGCCGGTCAGGCCGCTGCAACCGTTACCTGCAACGCCCGCGCGCTGCTGACGGGCGAGCGAACTGCACTGAACGTTCTCGGGCGTCTTTCCGGCATTGCGACCGCAACGCGCGCGCTCGTGGATACCGTCGAGCCATTCGGCGCAAAGATCGCGTGTACCAGAAAAACCACGCCGGGGCTGCGCGTGCTTGAAAAATACGCGGTGCGCTGCGGCGGCGGCTTCAACCACCGCTTCGGCCTGGACGATGCCGTTTTGATCAAAGACAACCACATTGCACTCGCGGGCTCGATAACAAGCGCCGTGCACTCCGTACGGGCGCGCGTCGGGCACCTGGTTAAGGTCGAAGTCGAGGTCGATACGCTCGAGCAGCTGCTTGAGGCCTTGGACTGCAACGTTGACGCCGTGTTGCTCGACAATATGACGCCGGATCAGCTGCGCGAAGGCGTCGCGATGGCCAAGGGACGCGCACTCACCGAGGCGTCCGGTTCAGTCACTGCCGAGCGGGCCGCGGCCATCGCGCAAGCGGGCGTCGACCTGATCTCTTCGGGGTGGATCACGCACAGCGCTCCGGCGCTGGATTTGGGGCTCGACGTCGAATAGCGGCGTCCATGGAGACCCGCAAGCCGCCGCACGAGCAAGAAACCAAAACCGTCTACGACGCCGACACACCGCAAGCGCTGATCGAGTTCATGTCAAACGGATGGGCGGACGCGCCGATCAAGGTCGGCCGTATTGCGCACATCGAGCGCTACCGCGAACGCCGTGAACGTCTGTCGGTTGCATTTCCCGGCGCGTTTCTGATCGTGCCGTCCGGCACGGAAAAAGTGCGCGCGAACGACACGCATTTCAGGTTCCGCCCCTCGAGCGACTTTGCATATTTGGTTGGACCGGGCGATCCCGACGGCATGCTGGTGCTCGAACCGCGCGCGGACGGCGGCCACGACAGTTTGCTGTTCGTGCTTGCGCATAATCGCGGCAAAGCCGAGTTCTTTACCGATCGCGTGCACGGCGAATTGTGGGTCGGGCGCCACCGTGGCGTTGATGAAAGCCAAATGTATTACGGCGTCGACCGCTGCCGCCCGGCCACAGAGATCGACGCGTATCTTGACGATTTGCGTGCGCGCGGTGCGCGCGTGCTGCATGCCGATCACGACGTAGAGTTCGCGCGGCATCTCTCCGAGATGCGTCTGGTCAAAGATGACGTTGAAATCGCCGAACTACGCACGTGCGTTGAGATCACGAAGCGCGCATTCGAAGACGTCATCGGTATCATGGGCCATGCGAAATCCGAACGTGAGATCGAAGCTGCCTTCTGGAGCCGCGCGCGCATCGAAGCGAACGACGTCGGCTATTTGACGATTGCTGCAGCCGGCGAACACGCGTGCACGTTGCATTGGAATCACAATAACGGCGCAGTCGACCGCAATTCGTTGCTGCTGCTCGACGCGGGCGTCGAAGTCGAATCCCTCTACACCGCCGACATCACGCGCACACTGCCGATCGGCGGCAAATACAGCAAAGAGCAGCGCCAGGTGTACACGCTCGTGTATGAAGCGCAGCGCGCGGCGTTTGCCGAAGTCAAGCCCGGCAACGACTTTCTCGCACCGCACGATGCCGCGATGCGTGTGCTCGCGCAGGGCCTGATCGACATGGGCGTGCTCAAATGCACGCTCGACGAAGCGCTCGATCCCGAAACGATGTATTACAAGCGCTACACGCTGCACGGCACAAGCCATATGCTGGGCATCGACGTGCACGACTGTGCAAAAGCGCGGCGTGAGTCGTACCGTTACGGCAAACTTCAGGCCGGCATGGTCCTCACCGTGGAACCTGGTCTATATTTCCAACCGGACGACGAAACCGTGCCGGCGGCACTGCGCGGCATTGGTGTGCGCATCGAAGACGACGTCGTCGTGACGCCCGATGGACACGAGAATCTTTCCGCGATACTTCCTTCGCAGGCGGATGACGTAGAAGCGTGGATCGCGTCTATCGCGACCAAGTCTTAGAGGTAGAACCAACCGGCATAGAACGCGTAACCGCGCAGCAGCGGCACGGTTCGCCTCGCGCGCTGTTCGGCGTTTGGTTTTCCGCGAACGCTGAGATTGCCACATGGATGGTGGGTGTGACAGCCGCCGCGTTGTACGGAACGAGCTTGCGCGGCGCCGCATTCGGCCTGGTCCTCGGCAACATCCTTGGCTACGCCTTGCTCGGGATTTTGGCAACGTTCGGCCCACGCTACGGCGTTCCGCAAATGGTCGCATCGCGGCTCGCGTTCGGACGCTACGCGAATGCCGTGCCGGCCGCGCTAAGCTATCTTGCGGGCGTCGGCTGGTTTGCGATCAACACCGTGTTCGGATCGTACGCGCTCCAAACGCTCGCGCACGTGCCGTTCCAGGCAGCACTGGCAATCATGCTCGCCGCGCAGATCGTTCTGGCCGTCTACGGATACAATCTCATTCAATGGTTTGAAGCGTTGTGCGCGGTGCTGCTCGCCGCCGGCTTCGCGATTCTCGGCGCGTTCACGTTTGCGCGCGCGGACTGGAACGCGCCGTTCAATGCGCACGCGCCGTTTGCAGCAGGCGGCGAGATCGGCGGCATCGTCCTGGCGAGCGCGCTCGCGTTTTCGTATGCGACGGGATGGCTGCCGTGCGCCTCGGATTATTCGCGTTACTTGCCCGAGAACAGCGATCCGCGCAGCATTATCAACTATGCATTCCTTGGCGCGGTTCTGCCGTGCATCGTGCTCGAGATCATGGGTGCGGTAACGGTGAACGTCGTGCGCGGCATCGCGCTCGGTGATGCCATCCCGACGCAAGCGATTGCATCGCTGCTTGGCTCAGCCGCGATTGCAGCACCGGTATTGTTCACCGTAGTCCTTGGAACGCTCACCGCGAATTGCATGAACCTCTATTCGGGCGCGATGGCGGCGCTGGTCGTAAAGTTTCCGGGGCGCGATCTGCGCGCGGCCGTGCTGCTGGGCGCGGGTTTCGGCATACTTGCGATGATGCTGATGCTCGCCGCGCGCGTTTCGCCTTTAGTCAGCGTCGCCAGCGGTGTTTCGATTTTCCTAATCGTTGCATTTGCCGCGGCGGTTCGCATGCGACGCTGGATCGCTGCAGTCTTCGTGGGCGCGATTGGCGCGCTGCTGGCGGCGGGCGGCGGCCATCCCGCTGAAACCGCAAAAATCTATACGAATTTTCTGTTAATGCTCTCGTACTGGGCATCGCCCTGGGCAGCAGTGGTACTGGTCGATCGTCTTCAGCCGGCGGCAGATTCACCGGAGCGCACCGATGACGATTTCGATCGTATCGAGCGCGTGCGCTGGGGCGCGTTTGCGTGGCTTGCGGGTTTGCTCTTCTCGATTCCATTTTGGAATCAGGCATGGTACACCGGTGCGTTTGCAGGCCGCTTCCCGCAATTCGGCGATCTGTCGTACTATGCCGGATTCATCGTCGCCGCAGCCGTAATGGCGATTCGCCCGCATGCTCGACGTTTCGCACGTTCGTAAAGAGTTCGGCGCGGTGCAAGCCGTGCGCGACGTTTCGTTTTCCATTCCGGCCGGATCGACATTTGGTTTGCTCGGTCCCAACGGCGCCGGCAAAACCACGACGATGCGCATGATCCTGGGCATCTACACACCCGACGGCGGCTCGGTGACGTGGAACGCGAAGCGCGTCGACACTACCCTGCGGCGGCGGCGATTCGGGTATTTGCCCGAGGAGCGCGGTCTTTACGGCAAGATGCGCGTGCGCGACCAGATCGTCTTTTTCGCGCGCCTGCACGGATTACCGGAAAGCCAGGCGCGCAGCAATACCGATGCGTGGATAGAGCGGCTCGCGCTGCAGGAATATAGCGCGCTGCGCTGCTCGGAACTTTCCAAAGGGAATCAGCAAAAAGTTCAGATTGCGTGCGCGGCCGTCCATTCGCCGGAATTGCTCATTTTGGACGAACCATTTTCGGGGTTAGACCCCGTGAACGCCGAGATGCTGCTTGCCGCGCTGCGCCGGCTCAAAGCGCAAGGCACGACACTTGTGCTATCCAGTCACCACATGTGGCAACTCGAAGAGCTGTGCGAGTCGTTCTGCATCATCACTGCCGGTGAAAACCGCGCCGCCGGAACGCTCGCGCAGCTGCGCTCGTCATGGCCAACGCGCGTCATTCGAGTTGAACCGGCGAGCTCTGCAGCCGCTGCCGTTTTGGATCGCTTGCCCGGAGCGCGCCGGCTGGCCGCTGAGGACGGCTCTTTGCTTTGCGAAGTACCTGCTGACACGGAGCTTCCGCTGCTGCTGCGCACGCTGGTCAACGTCGATGCAATCACGCGCTTCGAAGCGCTCGAGCCGACGCTTCACGACATTTATCTTCGGGCGATCGGCGCATCACCGGAGCGCACCGGATGAGCGAATTTAACACCGTCTTCGTCGCAGAAGTCGTACGCCGCATCCAAAGCCGCTCGTTTCTGATTGGCCTTTTGGTCGGCGCGCTCGGCATTGTCGTGATGCTGCGTTTTCCGGCATACCTGAATTCGTTTGCGACTAAATCGTACCGCGTCGTGCTCGCCGGCGATCGCGCCACGATCGCCGCCGCAAAACCACTGCTCCAACGGGATTTCAATATCGCCGCAATGCAGCCGGGTCTTACTGTCCCTACTCGCAAGGACCTCGAGCGTCACGATAATGCATCCGCGGCGATCGTCTTGCAAGGCAGCACGGGGCTTCGCATCAAAGTGTATGCGCGCGATCCCGGGGCGGTAAACACCGCGCACCTTACGCGCGATTTGTTGCCGCTGCATGCCGCGCTGGCAACACATTTGCCGCCTTCACGCCTGAACGACCTGGTGCAAATGCCGGTCGAGGTCGTACCGCTCGCCTCGAAATTCGGCAGCGCCGCGCAGGCCGATCAGGCGCGCGGCATGGCGTACGTGCTGATCATTCTGCTCTACTTGCTGATCGTGCTCAACAGTCAGCTCATCATGACGTCAGTTGCGGAAGAAAAGACCAGCCGAATCGCGGAGCTCCTCGTTGCAACGGTCGATCCATCGGCGTTGCTGGCCGGAAAAATTGCCGCATCTGCGGTGCTTGCGCTCGTGCAAATGGCGGTATGGGTCGCCGTGGGTTTTGGCGCCGGCAGCAGTTCGGTTGCGCCGGGTACCGATTTGGCCGATACCGGCATCGATCGTGCTTTTTCTTTTACTGCGGTGCCAATCGGCGACATCGCCGGTTTCATCGTCTTTTTTATCGTAGGCTACTTACAGATGGCCGTGATGTTCGCAGCGGTAGCATCACTGATCAACCGCACGGAAGACATCGGCAGCATCGGCGGCCCGTTCTTCGTGCCGGTGATCGCTGCGCTGATCATTGCAACGACGGCGCTTGCGGTTCCGGAAGCGCCGCTGGTGATTGTTGCCAGCTTCGTGCCGATGATTGCGCCGTTCGTGATGTTTGCGCGCATCGTCGTCAGTAGCGTTCCCGCTTGGCAGATCGCGCTTTCACTGGCGATCAACATTGCCGCGATTTGGGGCATTGCGGTACTAGGCGGTAAAATTTACCGCGCCGGCATGCTGTTTTACGGCCGCACGCCAAAGTTCGGGCAATTATTGCGCACGCTGCGCAGTTAGTGTCATGGCGACCGTGTCACCATGACACGCGATGCCGCTGCTGAAACGTCCAACGTCCCGTCTCGCGAACGCGCCGCACATAAAGTGCGGCGGCCCTTCGACGGGCTCAGGGTGACACGGCTTTTAGTGAACGTTCAGCTTCTGAACCAGCGTCTGTTGGGCGACACCTTGCATTACCGTTGCGACGACGTAGTATGTGCCCTTGGTGCTCGGTGCGGTGAGCACCATTGCGGTTTGCCCTTCCGCGATGTCGCCCGTTTCAACGGAATTTCCCGACGCATCGTTGAGCGTAATGCTCGAATCGCCGTGAGCGCCACCGATAGAAACGGTGATCGTTTCGCCGGGCGCCGGACTCGACTGCGAGAGACTCAGCGTAGCCGGCGCAGTCACGGTTTTTTGCGTTACTGGACCTTGTGCGGCGGATTGCGAGACGACGGCACCAGGTAATACCGTCACCGCAACACCGGCAACGGCGTCTTGCGAACCGCTGCGCGCGTGCATCACCGCACGTAATTGGCGGCCAGCCGCCCCTTGCGGCACGTCGAGCGTCGTATGTCCATCCGCGGTAATCGAACCCTTCGCCCACAAACGCCCGGTGTCGTCGATAAGCCAGATTTCGCCGTCCTGCGCGTTCGTTGCATACGAGAACGAAACGGTTCCGCCGGCGTGCACCTGAGGCGTCGTTAAAGCGAATTCCGAAATCGCCGGACTCTGCGGCTGCCCTTTTTGTAGGTCCCGTCGCATCGCAACGTGGCGCGGTGCAACGCCGGCTATTTCGATATTCTGTTTCTTACTGCGCACGCCGAACGGCCCGACGACGCTCACATTGAGTACCATTGCCGAGCCGGCCGAGGTGGGAACGTTGAAGCGAAGCGTTCCTTGATGCGCCGAGAGCAATCCGGCCGCCAGTTGGCGCCCGTCTCTTGTTTTGAACGCGTACTGCAGCGACGCCCATCCGGCGAACGCGTACGGCACTTCAACCGGCGCACCGGCAAACACGCGTGAAGGTGCGGCAAGCATTGCAAGACTCGGCGTCGCCGCAGCCGCGCCGAACGAGGCGGCGATGGTAAATACAGACGCCGCAGCCGCTGCTGTAACCCATGAGATTTTGCGCCGGCGGGGTACCGGCGCCGGAGCTTCAATGCTAAATGCGACGTCCTGCCCGTCAACGGCAACAACTGCGCGATCGTACGGACCTACTTGATCCATGCGTACCGGCAACAGCGTCTCGCAGCGTGAGAACGGCGCAACGGTAACGTCGAGCGGATAGGCGGGAACGATCTCGCCGCGCAAACGTACGCATGTCATGCGCGCGCGCAGCGTACTTGCGCTGCCGTTATCGATGCGCAGCGCATACGTCGCCGTTCCGGCGCGCACATCGCAAGCCGCCAGCGTAAGATATCCTTCGACATTGCCCGTCGTCGCAGCGAGTTGCGCGCGCGTGCCGTAGAGTGCCGTGCGCGTGCGGCTGCCTTGAACGACGAGTGCGCGGGAATTATCCATCAGTTACACGATCCGTTGTTATTCGGAGGCAGCGGCGGCGGTGTCGACCCGTCGGGGATGGGCGTAGGCGCGGAGCTTACTCCGGAGATACTCGCCCAAACGGAGTTGTACACGCGGTTACGTACTTCGGTGCTGCACCACAAGATAATGCCGGGATATGCCGAGTGCACGAACGTCGCCGACGTGTTGGAGGGAGCGCTGTTGGAATGTAAAGCGCCTTGCAGATATGGCGGCACGTCAACGCCGGTATTGACGCTCACCGATGTTGTCGCCCAGAAATGCGACGCAACGAACTGCGCGCCGCCAAAGCCCATCGCGCCCGCAGCGCAAGAGCCACTCGTCGTAACATCCGGATCCGGTTGCCAGAACGGCGCGGTCGTGGCGCCCGGCATCGGGCCGCCGCCGGAAACGATATCCGGATCGGGCGAGGGACATGTCGGATTCGCGGTCGAGAGGTTCGCGTAGATGTTCCCAACGCTGTAATTTCCGGACTGCGTATTGAATGCGGCAATGGCGCCGTACCGCAGCGCTTGTTCGGCGCGTTCCGTGACGACCGCATACCGCGAAAAATAGATGATGGCGAACATTGCGAACAGCGCGATAGGCATCGCGATCGCAAACTCCAATATTGTTTGACCGCGCTGACGATCTACTTGCATGTAAACGTCCCTGCGGAGGTCGCAAACGGGTGCACCGCGCCGGCAATGTACCAGTTCACGTCGACGTTGAGTCCACTGAAATCGACGGCATAATATGGAATGAACTTATCGTTGGTCGACCAATACTCCGTCGGTTGATACGCTTGTCCGGTGGACGCGTTCGTGGTTGTGCCCGGATCGAACGATTCGGTTTTCGCCGGCACGATCGCGGCAGCAGCGCGGCCAACGACGTTGTACGTACCGACGTTGCCCAAATTCAACAGCGCTGCGCCCCAGTACGACATCTTCTTACACGCAATGATGTCGATTTTGTTGTAGCCGCCGCCGGCTAACGCGCCTGAAGACGTTCCTGTCGCCAACGAGGTAATGCCGAACGAGCACGCATAGTCGTTGGCGTTCGTGCAGAACGTCCCGCTTTGCATAAGCGTCAAAGCCTTTTGTTGATCGGTCGTTTGACCGGCCTGCGTGAAGTTATTTGCCTGATCGAGCAGATGCACGGAATCCGTGTACGCCTGCAATGCGGCATTAAACTCGTTTAAAAGATCGTTGTAGTCCTGTTGGCAGTGCCCGTAGTTCTTGCAGGTCCCGTCAAGGGCCAACAGATTCAACAGCGCTTGATTGATCGCGCGAAGGCGGTATTCGTCAACCGTCGCGGCGTACAGCATCACATTATATTCGTTATACGTGTTCGCTTGCACGGACAGCACGCCGGACGCGGCGGAGTCCGCCGCCGTCTGCGCGCGGTATTGCCAAATGACGGCATTAGCGTAGTTGGAGAGAAAGAAGAGCGTCGAGAGCGCGACCAAAACGCCGATGACCCAGAACGGCATTGTCTGCCCGCGCTGCGTTTCTAAGTGCATTTGCTTCCCGAATCCCAGCTATAGACGGAATTCTCGTCGGAGTTATTCTTGTTTGGATCGAGGTTGGTGCCTTGAATGTCGCTGTATCCGTTGAGGGGCGAATAATGGGTGAACGATTGCGCGATGCGGCTGTAGATTTTTTGGTGGCAACGCCATGCGGCGAAGGGACCGTTGGTACCGTTGCCGTTCATGTTGATGTCGCCGGATCCAAGCAACGTAATCGAATAGCTTGACGGTAGCGCGCAGCTCGAAGCTCCCGGTGCACAATAGTTCTTGAGCACTGTGCCGACCGCATCAAAACTGTACGTTGAGGCGCCGGCACCTGCGCCCGCCGCCTGCCACTCCAGCCCCTTGCCTTCAACGGCGTACGTGGATGCAAGACCGGGCACGAGTGAAAAGCCGCTCACATTGCGGTCAACCGTCGCGCCGTCCATGTTCGTTGACGGCTGCGGCGTTGCGAACGCGGAGCTCGGAAACTGTTTAAACACGCGCTGCGCGGCCGCGACCGAATCGCCGCCTGGATTTGCGGCCGAGGCGTGTGCAGCAACAAATGCCGCACCGTCCGCCGAAAGCTGCGTGTAACCGATCAGCGCCATCTGAGCGGCGCCTAAAACGATGAGCAGTGAGACACTCACACTGAGCGCAGTTTCCACCAACGCGGTGCCGCGCGAACAACGGGTCATGGCGGTGAGACTCCCAAGTTGGAAAGATTCGTCGTCATGTTGTTCAGGCCGGTACCACTGCTGCTGGCGATCGCGTAGCCAATACCCAGCAACGGAAGTGCAATTGCAGCAGCTACAATGGCGTACTCAACCAGCGCGTTTCCCGCATCGTCGTTGACGAGCATTCGGATTAGCATCCGAAGAAGCGCGGCCGGCATGATGCTATCGCGTGATGACCTGCGGGGTCATGACGAACACAATGTCCGACCTGTTGTTCTGATAGTTCGTGGATTGGAACAGCTTGCCGAGAATCGGAATCGAGCTGAGCAGCGGAATCTTCAGGATCGTGCGCGTCTCGACATGGCGCACCATGCCGCCCATGATGATCGATTCACCAGGCATCGTGATCACATCCGTGGACAATTTGCTTTGCTTGAGCGCCGGAATGACGAAACCGTTCTCGCTGATGCCGTCGGCGAAATCGAGGTCCGAAATGTCGGGCGTAATTTTCGCTTCAACAGCGCCGTTGCCCAAAAGCGTCGGCGTCACGTTCAGTTGCACGCCGAACGGCTGGTATTGAATCGAAACCGTTCCCAGACCCGTCGAGAACGGAATCGGAAACTGTCCGCCCACTAAGAACGTCGCCAGATTACCCGGCGTTGTAACCAAATCGGGTGACGAAAGAATGCGTGCGTCGCCGTTTTGGATGAGCGCGTTGAGCGTCGGCGCAAGTGTGAACGAACGGAAGAACGGCTGAAGTTTCAGCGCTTGACCCGCCGGCGCGGGCGATTCAACCACGGGGAACGCCGGCGGCCCGAGCGTGTACGTGCCGCCGGGCGTGAAGCTTGCCGATTGAAGTTGCACGCCTAGATTGCTGAGCGCCGTCTTGTCGACTTCCAGAACGTACACTTTGATGTCGATCTGGCTGTTGAGGTCGGTCGCCATGCGGTTGATGAGGTCGCCTTTGGCAGCCAAGTACGTGCCGGCCAGCCCTTTGGCTTTTTCGAGCACCGCTTGTGCCGTAACGGTGTCGTGCACGTGGCCGCTGACGATCACGTTGCCCTTACCGTCAACATCGACGCGCACGTCTTGCGCGCCCGGAATGGCAGCCAGATCTTTTTGGATCTCGCCAAGCGGATGCGCCACCGTCACCGCATTGACGATGGAGTCTTTCTGATCTTTTGCATACGAGTTAAACTGCGCAAGAATTTGACTGAGCTGTTCGAGGTGCGCGCCGTCGGCAACCGTGCCACGCACCACGACCGAGTTGCGAAAGCCGATGACTTGAACGCCCGGCATGTCGATTGAGGTGCGGATCATCTGCGCGAGGTCGTCGGCCAATTGTTCGGTGACGGTCACTTCGTAGGTAGCGCGATGGCCGGCTTCCCAGACAAAAACCGTCGTGCGGCCCGGCGCCTTGCCATTGATGACCAGCTGCGTCGTTCCGATGGGCAGCACGCCGGCGATGCGTCCGTCACCGACCGCGACCCGCGAGAGCCCGGGCGTCTGAAGAATGACCGAGTGGCCCGACTGCACCGAGAGAATGGAGACGACATCCGCGGCTGCGGCGCGTCCGGGAAGGAGCGCCAACGAAGCAAGCAGCGCCAGTAAATATTGTATTTGCCGATATTTCATGTAGAAGAAGCCGCCTCCGAGAGACAATGACCTGAGCCTATTTAACCACAGCGAGATACGTTAATGCGTCAACGATCAATAGACGTTACGTAAAGACGCTGTACAATTCGCCGTTTTTATCTTGCGGCCGGGTTAGGCCCAATGGCATGATTGGCCCACGAAAGGACGGTAGGTCATGCGAACCGCGGCAATTCTAACGGCGTCTCTCCTGGCATTTCCCGCGATCGCGACGGCGGCTGTCCCTTCCCGCACGGCAAGTGCGGTGGCTCAAGCACCCGGCACGGCGCAGCAAATTACCCTGGAGGCTCGACAACTACAGGGCGCCGAGGCCATCGATGTTTCAGGCACTGCTCCAGCCGGCGGTACGGTGACCGTCACGCTGACGGCACTAGTCTCTGAAGATATCCCGACGGTGCTCGTGTCACGGCACGACGTCGTCGCCGATGTCAACGGGCGGTTCGGGGCCATCATCCCGATCGCGTCCGCTTACGAACGCGGCATCATCCTCACGGTTTATGCCACGTCCGGCCCCGGTGTTGCCGGCGCGCAAGCCCAGCTCACCACGCGCGCACCTAATGCGGGCGTTTCGATCCCCCTAGACCACCCCTAAAATCTGCTCACACAAACTGGAAGGAACACAATGAAAAACTTTTTCGCAATGCTTCGCAACGACGACGGCGCCACGATGGTCGAGTACGGCATCATGGTTGCCCTCATCGCCGCGGTCTGCATCGTGCTGATCTCGACGCTCGGCGGCAAAGTCTCCGGCGCGTTCAGCACGGTCAACACCAACATCTAAGCCAAAACGTCACTCGCCGGGGCTGTTCTCCCCTATCAGCCCCGGCACAATTCTTTTTTCTGCTTTCCGCGAGAGGGTTCGTGCTATGGCAACACTTGATGCAGTACTCTTCAACAGCGAAGCAGCGACAATGGTCGAGTACGGAATAATGGTCGCACTTATTGCGGCCGTGTGCATCGTACTGATCTCGACACTCGGCAGCAATGTCTCCAGCGCGTTTTCGACGGTTAACGCAAACATCTAAGATCGTCCGCGACGAGCGCGGCGCGACGATGGTCGAGTATGCGATCATGCTCGGCTTTATTGCCGCCGTCTGCATCGTCCTCGTGATGAACATCGGCGGCACCACCAGCAATGGGTTTTCAAATCTGAATGTCTTATATCAGTAACCATCACATCCCGATCGCGTTCGCGCTCGTCGTCGCCGCATCATTAATTGCGGCGATTTTTGACGTACGCACGCGGCGCATTCCGAACGCCATCGTGATCGCGCTCTTCTTCGCCGGTCTTGTGGTTAGCGCGTTTTCCGGTCCGGTTTCTGCGGCGTTCGATCTTACGATCGCTATCGCCGTGCTGGTGATTGGCACCATCGCCTTTTCGTTCAAACTCATTGGCGGCGGCGACGTAAAGTTACTCGCGGCGGCCGCAGGTACGCTCGGTTTTCCGCTTGCCGTGAAATTCGTGCTCTTTACCTTTGTCGCCGGCGGTGCAATTGCAGTGCTTCTTGCACTCTCGCGCGGCCGTCTTCGCGCTACGCTTGCGAACATGCAAGCCGTTGCGCTTCCACTTGCCGCGGGCGTTGCGCCGCAGCGGCTGCAAACCGGCACGCCGATGCCGTATGCACTTGCCATTTGCGCGGGCGCTCTGCTCGTGCTCGTTACCAGCGGTCTCGTCCCGCAAATGAGGTTATAACATGAGCGCTGCCATGAATACTCGCCGCACTACCCTGATCGTCGCTCTCGTGCTTGCACTGGCTGCGGGATGGTTGACGCTGACGTACCTTTCCAATCTCCAGCGTCAAACGAACGCCAACACGGCACCGGTTCAAATTGTCGTTGCTGCCCAAGAGATTCCCGCGCGCGTACAAATAACGCCGGCAATGCTCGGCATAACGACCCGCCCGGCAAACGCTGTGGATCCGAATATGGTGCGCGACCCCAAGCAAATCGTTGGATCGCTGTCGCTCATCACCATTCCCGCGGGCTCGACCGTCTCCGTAGCGATGATCGGACACCCGAGCGATGTCGGGTTGACGGTTCGTTTGAAACCCGGTATGCGCGCGGTCAGCATCTCGATTGACAAGGTCAAAGGCATCTCGGGCCTGGTGCAGCCGGGCGACCGCGTTGACGTTATCGCACAGGCGCCCAAGTCAGCCGCCGCACCGCCGCCGGCCGCAACGATTTTGCGCGGCGTACGCGTACTTTCCATCGGCGAAAACCTCGAACAGACGTCGGCAACACCTTCGCCGCAAGAGCAGCAAGCCACGAGCGTGACGCTCGAGGTAACGCCGAAGCAAGCGAATTTGCTCGTGATGGCCGACATCAACACGACGCTGCGCCTGGCGCTGCGCTCGCCGAAAGAGCCGATTAACTCTCAGCCGGCCGAGATTCTTCACTTCGATCAAGGCACGGCCTCCGGCCCAAGCACCGATCATGTGGCGGACGCCAATCCCGGCGCGATTGCCGCGGCAGCGCTCGTGAAAGCGATCGCCGGACCCAACGCACCGCCGCCGTCCATGGACACGCACATCGGGCCGCCACGTCCGGCGCCCGCAACCCACACCGCGGGTGAAGGCGACGTTACCGTGATCGACGGCGACCATTACGGCGCAGGCTCGCCGCAACAATGAGCGCTCCTTTTTTCGCGTTCGTTAACGCGAAGGGCGGCTCCGGCGCAACCACGATTTGCTCCGAGCTCGCCAAGAGTATGCGCCGCGAGCGCAAGGTGCTGGCCCTGGACGGTGACCTTTCCGGCCGCCGGAACATGGCGATCTTGCTCGACGCTATCCGTCCGCTCGATGCGCAGCGGGAAGGCAACAAGCGCATCGGGATCGTCGACGTCAACGGCCTGACCGTCGTCGAGATGGCGCCCACGTTCGACTCCGTCTTTACTATTAATAAGGAAGAAGTCGAGTCGCTGGCCTCGTCGTACTCGCAAGACGCCGATATCGGTCTGCTCGATATGCCGATCCCCTTCGCGGCGCCGGTGCGAGCCTTCGTCGTGCGCACGACGCGGTTCGTCGTCGTCGCGGAACCGACGGTCCTGGGCATCGCGTCGGCCGGCACGATGATCGGCGAATTGAAGAATTTCGGCATTCCGCTCACGCGTATCGTCGTCGTCACCAACGCGCGCAACGGCCAAATCGCCGTAACGCGCAGCGAAATCGAGCGCGTGCTGGGCGGCATCAAGGTCATGGCGGAGCTGCCGCCGATGACCGACCGCAGCTTCGGCAAGGCGCTCGGCGTGCTCGAGAAGACGCTGCTGCAGATTGCCGCCGAGCCGGAACTCGAAAACGTTTTCCCATCGGCCAAGGGCCTCACGCAAGATCGCCGCTGGATTGGATCGCGCCCGCGCGGCAACGATGAGCAAGCCGATCAAACTACGGAAAGCGACGAACCGAAGGCCGTCGACAATACGCAAGAGCACGAAAAAATCAAGCTGCTCATCCATGAGAGCCTGGCCAAGAACATTAATCTGATCGAAGCGAGCGCCGCGAGCAGCGATACCGCCAAGCTCGCGGAGCTGCGCGCGAAGATCGATGAAGTCGCGCAGATGATCCTCTCGGAGCACAACGCGAGCGACGACAAGACGGCGAGCAAGATGACCGCCGAAGAGTTCGCGCAGATCAAAGAAGAGATCGTCAACGAATCGCTGGGCCTTGGACCGCTCGAAGATCTGATGGGCGACCCGGCCGTTAGCGAAATCATGGTCAACGGTCCGCGCACGATTTACGTCGAGCGCGGCGGCCGCTTAACCCTGAGCAGCAAGCGCTTCACGTCGAACCAACAGCTGCGCCTGGTCATCGAACGCATCATTGCACCGCTCGGACGCCGGCTCGATGAATCGGTGCCGATGGTCGACGCGCGCCTGCCGGACGGTTCACGCGTAAACGCGATCATCGAACCGCTGGCAATCGACGGCGCGACAGTGACGATCCGCCGCTTCGGTAAGAAGCGTCTGACGGCACAAGACCTGATCGAAAAGGGTTCGGCAACCGAGGAAATGCTCGACTTCATGCGCGCGTGCATCGAGGCGCGTTTGAACATCGTCATTAGCGGCGGTACCGGCTCCGGTAAGACCACGTTCTTGAATATTCTTTCGGGTTACATCCCCTCGCACGAACGCATCATTACGATCGAAGACGCGGCAGAACTGTTTCTCAATCAGCCGCACATCGTGCGTTTGGAAACGCGTCCGGCAAACCTTGAAGGCGCGGGCGAAATCCGCATCCGCGACCTGGTGCGCAACTCGCTGCGTATGCGTCCCGATCGTATCGTCGTCGGTGAGTGCCGCGGCGGTGAAGCGCTCGACATGCTTCAGGCCATGAACACCGGCCACGATGGTTCGCTCACGACCGCGCACGCCAACACGCCGCGTGACGCGCTCTCGCGTCTGGAGACTATGGTCATGATGGCCGGCTTCGATTTGCCGGTGCGCGCAATCCGCGAGCAGATCGCCAGCGCCGTCGACATGGTTATTCAAATCGCGCGTATGCGCGACGGCAGCCGCAAGGTGATCTCTATCAGCGAAATCGTCGGCATGGAAGGCGAAGTCGTCACCATGCAAGAGATCGTGCGCTACCAGCAGCACGGCATGACGCCCGACAACAAAGTCGACGGTGAATACCAGTTCACCGGCGTCCAGCCGAACGCACTCCAGAAATTCGACGAATACGGCGTGCACTTCGACATCACCAAGTTCAGCAGAATGGCCTCAGCCGGAGCATTATGGTAACGCTTATGGGCGCGCCCACGGGGACAGCTCACCTTCCAGTAATGTGCATGCGCGCCGCAGCCTGGGGGCCCCACGAAGTGGGGGGCGCGCAGCCTGGGGCGGAGCGCCGTTAAAATGGTAAACTCCACCAGCGTCTTTAATAAACTCAATGCCGGCGGTGGCGGTAACGCTGCTGACGTCGAGCGCGCGCGGCAGCTTGCCGACGTTCTCGATCGCGCCGGTATCGAGCAGCAGCCATCACAGATCCTGGTTGGCGCGATCGCGTTTGCCGTCGTTGTTTGGCTGCTCCTCATGTTCGTCATGAAGCCGGGCATAATCATCGGTATTTTCTTGCTGCCGTGCAGTGCGGGCGCCGTTGCGGGCGGTCTGTACATGTGGGTCAAGATCAAGCTGAAAAAGCGCCTCGATACGTTTTGCACGCAGCTCGAGATGGCGTTGCGTCTGATCTCGAGCGGCGTACGCATCGGTCTTGGTTTGCGGCAAGCCCTGGCAATGGTCATCGAAGAGATGCCCAACCCCGCCAAATATGAATACATGCGCGTCATCGGCCAGACGAATATCGGCGTGAGCATTTATGATGCGCTCGATAATCTTTCCAAGCGCATGCCGAGCAACGAGACGATGATGATGGCGCGCGCGATGCGCATTCAATCGCAAACCGGCGGCGATCTCGGCAAGATCCTCGAACATCTCGCCAACACAATCAAAGAACGCCGGCGCATTCAGCGCAAGATTAGTGCGCTTACCGCAGAAGGCCGTGCGAGCGCGATGATCCTCTCGGGTCTTCCGCCGTTCCTGGGCGGATTCATTTCGCTCACCGAACCGTCGATGGGTCACGCGCTGTTCTTCACCGCGCCGGGACACGTAGCGCTCGGTATCGTTTGCGTGCTCGAAGGTTTAGGCGTCTTCTTCCTCGCCCGCATGCTGAAGGTCGAAGTCTAAATGAACCCGATGATCATCGGCATCGTCTTGCTTGGTGTTGCTGCCGTCTTCTTGTTCTCGCTCTCGGCGGTTCCGCAGAAGAGCCCGCTCAAGAAAACGCTGGAAGCGCTTGA
>CAZERJ010000039.1:0-22091 GCA_964514445.1 uncultured bacterium
GAATATGCGCTCGCCGTCGCGGAAGAACACGTTCGTGCCGTGCCACTCGTCCACACCGAAATCGGCGTCGAAGCTGTCGGTGATGGTGTACCACGGCATCTGCCAACCCATACGCGCCTTCAGGCGTACGATATCAGCTTGCGGCGCCCGGGACACGAACGCGAGACTTGTGTCGCGCGCGTTCAGATGCGCGAGATGCACGACCTGATCGGCCATCAGCGAACATCCACGGCACGCATGCTCGGGCCATCCGAACACTCCGGGTTCGAAGAATGCGCGGTAAATAATCAGCTGCCGGCGGCCCTCGAACAAGTCGAGCAGATTCGCTCTGCCGTTCGGGCCGTCGAATCGATAGTTGCCTTCAACAGCGACCCATGGCATGCGGCGCCGTTCGGCCGCTAACGCATCGCGAGCGCGCGTCGCAGCCTTCTCCTTGACGAGCATCTGTTGGCGTGCCGCCTCCCATTCTTGCGGCGATACAATCGCGGGTTTCTTCATCGTCCGTCCTCCAGGATCACGTGCTGGAATAAAGACGAATGAGCGCCGCAAAAAGATACGGGCAGGGGCAAAAAGAGACCGCTAGATGCCGATTTTTTGTCGCAGCGCCGGCAGGCGGCGGCTGCGCCACTTTGTTCCGTCGGCGAACGTGATCTTCAAGGGCACGCATTGCGCGAGCGCCGTCTGAATTGGAAACACGTTGCGGCTTATGCCGAATGTGTGTTTGATTTCGGCGCCGGGTGAAAACGTGCCGACGTCTTTTACTTCAGCGACGAGATTACCGTTGGCAACCAGGCCGAACTCGATGTCCTTCATCACTTTATTGGACACGTTCGTGTAATCGATACCGAGCTGCGGATCGGTGGTTCGCACACGAGGTTCATAATATCGGAATCCGTATACGCTTGGCCAATAGTATGGGCCGGCGGGATAATAGCCCGGCACCCATCCGGGTCCGACAAACGTACTCGCATTCAGCGAAGGCTCGCACCGCATCACTTGTACCAAGTGCGCATAGGTCTTCGCATTCGCTGTGGTAGACGGTGCGGCGATGGCAAATAAAGCGCCGATCGATACGAAGAAATACTTCATATATAAACGCTCCTACGTCACTCGAGCATAGCACATTCTCGGTACGCCGGCGCATATAATGAAAAGATTCGAGCAGCCACCCGAACGCTTGAATCTACGCGATTGTTATTGGCGTTTTAAAGACAGCATCGCGGTTTGGCCGCGAGCGGATACAAGCACGTCAATACTCTCGGAATTCGAAACGGTAGCGCTGTACGAACCGACGTCGGCTCGCTTCGCGCTCAGCGTTTGACCACGAGAGGTGCGCACGTGTATTTCGCTCGCATCGATCGGCGTGCCCGTGGATGGGTCGCTTAGGTGGATCGAGAGCGTCGTGTGTTGCAGATCGATAAGCCGCCGCTGCACTTCTCCCGAGATCCGCACCTTGCCGGCGACGTCCGTGAAGGTTTGCGCCGATGAGCAATCCGTTAAAAGCGCTATCACTATCAGTGCCACTATGTATCGCACGCGCTTTAGGGTAATGCGATTTTCTGTGATTTACCTAAGCAGCGTCCCCGGCCATTGCCAGAACTACGGGAGAATCGCAATAACGCGCGCAGGAAAACCAGAACCCCCTTTGGGCTTGGGGAAAGTCACGATCGCGAGCGCACCTGCTTCAGGCACTTTATCGAGATTGGTCAAGAGCTCGATCTGATAGTGGTCGTGCTTAAGAATCCACGCCTCTAACGAGTAGTCGTCATGCGAGGTCGCTAGTCCGGGATCGGTGTCCGTTGTCTCATGGCCTGACGCGGTAATGTGGCGGCGTTCGTACAGGTACTTGAGGACCGGCATACTCCAACCCGGATAATGCGAGATACCTTTTGCATCTTTGTTCGCCATTGCAGCGTCTCCGCTCCGCCAGCGCTTCGACCAATCCGTGCGCATTGCGACGAACGCATGCGCGGGTATAGAACCGTGTCGCGCCTCCCAATCTTTCACATCGGCAATAGAAACAACGTAGTCGGGATTGTTCGCTACTTTGTCGTGCACGTCTAGGACCACTAGCGGCAAAAACATCTCTTTGGGCGTGATCTCATCAACGGTGCGCCCCCCTTTGGCAAAATGTGCCGGCGCATCGATGTGCGTACCCCACTGACCAACGTGAGTGAAGAGTTGCACGAGAAATCCAGCTTTGTCATACGTGTAAAGCGTCGTCACTCGTTCGGGCGTGAAGCCCTTCCAGTGCGGAATATTCGGTGAGAAATCATGCGTAAGATCGACGAACCGCTTGCTCGCAATGACCTTGTACGCATCCGCTAACGACGTTGGTTGACGCTGCGATTTCGCTTCCGCAGCAAAAAGAAGTTCAAACGCGAGAATTGCGACGAGGATCGAAACACGCTTCATGTTCGCCACCTCCAAAGTATGATGCGCCGGCGTTCGACCGCGGCAGAACCACCACCTAGGCAACATTTCGAGAAGCAGAGAATTAGCCGCCGTGGTCTTTCAATGGCTCGGCGAATTGCCCGTTGTGGTCGGTGCGCCGGTTTTCGTCGGCGTCGTAGTCCTCATATCAATTGCGGCGGGGCTATTAGTTCACCGCTTCGTTCCGTACGCTGTTCTCGAGCAACATAACGAAATTGCCGGCTTCGTCTTCGCGGTCGTCGGCGTAATTTACGCTGTGCTCTTGGCGTTTCTAGCCGTTGCGGCGTGGCAGCATTTCCAGAACGCAGAAGATCGAACGTACGAAGAAGCGGCGCGTCTCATCGTCGTGTACCGTAAAGCCGACAATTTCCCTCAAGGCCATATGTTGCGATCGGAATTGCGCGCGTACGTTTCCGAGATCATCAATCGATCGTGGCCGGCGTTGCAGCGCGGCGGTGTCGACGAGCGCGTGATCGATATGGGCGAGCATCTCGCGAATCACATCAGGCATCTTCCGGTTCGCAGCGCGGCGCAGCAGAATTTGGACGCGGCCATGATCGCCAGCATGGATGAGGCGCTCGTGGACCGCGATTCACGCGAAGCGGTTGCGGACGTCGGCATCGGCATATTTTTGTGGGGGATCCTTATTAGCGGTGCCGTCTTCACCATCGGATTCTCCTACTTATTTGCATACCGCTCCGTGGGATCGCTTATCCCAATCGTTGGTATACTGGCGGCAATGGTCGGTCTGGTGCTGTACCTGGTTGCGGCCGTGGACTACCCTTACCGCGGCGAGATTCGCATCGGACCCGAGGCTTTTGTGCACGCGTTGCACGTCTTTGACGCTATCGGACGTTAAGGGCCGGCTCCAAGGTCTTTACAGAGCCGGGCGTGAGGAAAACGCAACCTTTTGACCGGCCATGAGGTCTTAGTCCTTGCAGAAGGCGCGGTTTCGTGCCATACTCCAGGTCTCTACGCGCCATTTTTCGCAGTGGTCGATAAGTAGCGCCACTCGAAAGATAGGTTTAGTATCCAGACATTTTCAGAACTCGCAGTAAGCGCTGAGTTGCTTCGCGCCATCGACGACCTCAAGTTCGTCGCCCCGACCCCAATTCAAGAACTCGCCCTCCCGGCCGCTTTAGCAGGGCGCGATTTGTTGGCGAGCGCCCCTACGGGCAGCGGAAAATCCGCAGCCTTCGGCCTGCCGATTTTGCAAGCACTGCTGAACGATCCGCAGCACGAAACCCGCGCATTGATTCTTGCGCCGACACGTGAACTCGCGCAGCAAATCACCGATCATCTTCGCCAGTTAGCAAAGTATACGAAGATCCGCATTGCACCGGTTTACGGTGGCGCCGGCATGGGACCGCAAATTCAGGCGTTCCGCCGCAAAACCGAGATCATCGTTGCAACGCCGGGCCGGCTCATCGATCTGATGCAGCAGGGTGAAGCGCGCCTGGGTCACATCAATATGCTCGTGCTCGATGAAGCCGATCGCATGCTCGATATGGGATTCTTGCCGGCGGTGCGCCGCATCATTGCGAAGCTGCCCACGCAGCGGCAAACGTTATTCTTCTCCGCGACGCTTGGGACGAGCGTCACGGCGCTGGCTGCGCAATTACTGCGCGATCCGGTGCGTGTGAACTTGGCGCCGTCGGCCGTTCCGGTGGATACGGTTTCGCAGTCGGTCTACGCCGTCGAACAGCACCGCAAAACCGATTTGCTGCTCGAGCTGCTCAAAGATAACCGCATTTACAGTGCGCTGGTCTTTACGCGTACCAAAGCACGCGCCGAACGTTTAGCCGCAGCACTCGCCCGCGCCAATGTTACCGCCGAACGCATTCACGGCGACCGTTCGCAGGCGCAGCGCACGCGCGTCCTGGACGGCTTCAAAAAGGGCCGCTACCGCGTCCTGGTTGCAACCGACGTCGCAGCGCGCGGCATCGACATTCACGACCTCGGACACGTCATCAACTATGACGTCCCGCACGAGCCTGCCGATTACATTCACCGCATTGGACGTACTGCACGCGCCAAGCGCAGCGGTGATGCGTTCACGTTCGTTTCAAGTGAAGAAACTGAGCTGTTCTCGCTGATCGAACGCTCCATCGGTCAGCGTCTCGAGCGCACGGATCATCCGCTCGCGGATGCGAGCGTCGCACAAACATTAGAAAAGCCGAACACCCCCCGCCGCCGTTCGTTCAGCCGCCGCCGACGCTGAACGGATAGAAAGGAACCCTGCATTATCGCTATCCGTAACCGCAATATCAACCCGCGCGCTTCAAAAGCAAAACCTGCCGAGGACAACCGCGAAGCTCCGCTCGAGGTGTTCGGCACCATCAAGCAAGTTTTTCCGAGCACGACGTTTTCAGTCGAACTCGACAACGGGCATGCCATTCTGGCGCACATCGCCGGACGGCTGCGCCGCCACCACATCAAAATTCTGCCCGGCGACCGCGTCGACGTAGAACTTTCACCCTACGATTTGACCAAAGGCCGGATCGTGTATCGTTACCGCGCCGGAGAAGCGCGAAAGACCTAGGAGATCCTAAATGTACCAAGATGAAACACTGAGCTGCGTCGATTGTTCGCGGCAATTCCAATTCACTGCCAGTGAACAAGAGTTCTACGCCAGCAAGGGCTTTACGAATAAGCCCAGCCGCTGCGCCGATTGCCGTGCAGCTCGCAAAGCCGCAGGCGGCGGTGGCCGCAGTGGTGGAAGCTCCTACGGTGGCGGTGGCAGAAGCCGCGAGATGTTCAAAGCGACGTGCAGCCAGTGCGGCGGCGTTGCGGAAGTCCCGTTCCAGCCGCGCGGCGATAAGCCGGTGTACTGCCGCGACTGCTTCTCGTCGCGTCCCAGTTACCGCTAAAAAGCGCCTCGAACCCAACGAAAACGCCGCCAATTGCGCGGCGTTTTCGCTTTTAGCGGCGAACGCTTCGTGCAGCTTGACCATATTTCGCTTGGCGTGACGGATGTGCAACGGTCGGCAGCGTTTTTCGATTCGGTGCTTGCGCCGCTCGGCTATGTACGGTTGTGGAGCGATGCGGACGCCGCTGGGTTCGGCGTCCCCGGTACGGACGAAGCATTTGCGATAAAGCTCGATGCGTCGGGCAACATCGCTGCGAACGCTCGAACGCACATCGCCTTTCACGCGGCAACGCGCGAAGCCGTGGTGAGCTTTTACGAAGCCGCGATGGACCGCGGCGCAGCTACGGACGGAGTTCCGGAATTGCACCCAATGTACGGTGAGGGATACTTCGCCGCATTTGTGTTCGACCCCGATGGTTACCGCTTAGAAGCGGTCTGCCATGAACACACGATGCAACCGGAGTTTGTGTTGGATCACGTTCAACTGGCAATGCCCGCAGGAGAAGAGCAGTCCGCGCGCAGGTTTTACGCGGACGTGTTGGGTTTCGAAGAAGTCGAAAAGCTGCCGGAGCTGGCGCAGCGCGGTGGTACGTGGTTTCGCGCGGGCGTCGTGAAGTTGCACTTGGGCGTTGATGCTGATTTTATCCCGGCCATAAAGGCGCATCCCGCATTACGTTGTACGAAATATGCCAAGCTCGTCGAGCGGCTCGCCGCTCACGGTGTTCACGTGAGCGACGACCCGCTGCTGTTCGAAGGAAAGCGCCACTGTTACATCGCCGATCCGTTCGGCAATCGCATCGAGCTGATCGAAGCGTAATAAGATCTCGCCGCGTTACGAGCCGCTGTGGAAAAGTGTGCGGATGCGCTCGTCAACCAGATACGCAGGCACCCAAACGAGTACGCCGGTGATCACCGGGAACAGCGTCTCAAAAGCCGAGCTACCCGCACGCAGTTGTACGGCGACGGCGCCGCCGAGGTATGCGGTTAGCAGAACCGTCGCAAGTGCGCGCGTCCTTGGGACCAGGTAAGCCAGCACGAGGATGGATAGGATCGCGCCAATCGTAGGCGCGAGTGCGATGGGCATTCCTAAACGGGCGAATGCGTCCAGGACCGGCTGAGGCCGTGCGAACTTTCCGAAGGCATCAAATGCGAGGAACAGCACGGTAAGCGTGCCGATGACACGCGCAGTCCATAGAGCGGGCCGTGATACCGGGGCGGCTGGAAGTACGGATTGCATGGCGGCTGTGCTCCTTTCGCGCTGTTGCGCTTGTCAATAAAGCCACTATAGCACTTGTACTTGCAAAAAACAAGTACACTGGCACACTAAGAGTCAACTTAGCCGCGCCGGGACGGGTGTCGTCAGCCAATCATAAGTAAGGGCGCATGTTCGGGGAGTGGGTGCGAAATACGATGTTCGGGCGGCACGCGTTGTGACACCGGCAGGTTGCCGCTCAAGCACTTCAAGCCGTAAAAGCCATTCATCGCCGTTGCCAGCATCATGCCGCCGGCGTTGAGACGGCGAGCTCCGGCGGTTAAGCGTTCGTAGACGGCTTTCGGGCCAAACGCGCGCTTCCACAGTGCGCGGTGCGACGCGAGCAACTCTTCCGGTGACATTCGCGCCGGCATGAACGCTACGTTATATCCGTTGTAATGCGGCCAATCACGATCGGATAGTATGCGTCCGGCCCCAAGATGTTCGTCGTACAAGCGCGTGCCGCGGAACGGCGTTAGAATGCTCAGGAATGGAACGTCGACGCCAACGGCGTTGAGTCGATCGGCCGTCGCAACAATCGTCTCGGGCCTTTGATCGTCAAAGCCGGAAATAAATCCCGCCATGACGCAGATGCCCCGATCGTGCAGACGGGCAATCGCGTCTGCATATTCCGTTGTTTTATTTTGCCGCTTGTGCACGCTTCGCAGATCGGCGTCGTCGAGACTTTCGATGCCCAAAAAAATACCGATGCATCCCGACGCTTCCATGAGGTCGAGCAGTTCGCGGTCTTTGACGATGTCGATAGAGGCTTGCGTAAGCCACCACTTATTCAACCCGGCCAGTTCGCGCAAAAGATCCTTTGCCCATTGGCGTTTCACGAGAAGGTTGTCGTCCCAAAACCAAACAACTTTCTCTTGCCAGGGAAGCGCAAAATGCGTTACGGCGATGTCGCGGATGACGTCATCGATGGGCCGTACGCGAAAACCCGGGTTCAGATCCGGCACGCTGCAAAAACTGCACGAAAATGGACAGCCGCGCGTGGCTTGGAGCACGCGGCGGACAACGAAATTCTTTTCGAGCAGATCGTAGCGCGGCGTCGGCAGATCTTCGAGCGACGCCGCCTTACCGCGATAGATTTTTTGCAGCGTGCCTGCGGCCACATCGGCGAGCACGTTTTGCCAAACCGTCTCAGCCTCGCCCACGACAACAGCGTCGACGTGCTCCAGCGCCTCTTCAACCCAGTACGTCACGTGCGGGCCGCCGGCGACCACTGGAATTCCAAGCGCGCGATAGCGATCCGCAAGGTCATACGCAGCTCGGGCAAAGCCGGAGAAGAACGAGATCGCTACGAGATCCGGTGAGTCATCAACCGGCACGGATCGCACTTGTTGGTGGAAGACTTCAACGTCGTGCTCGGGTGTGAGGGCGGCGAGATGAATGCCGGTGACGGGCGGAACGAAGTCGATCAAATGTCCGCGCTTATAACGCGGCGCATAGCTGATAATGATGCGCACCTTCATGGTGAGCCGTGCCGTGATGCCATGTCACGCTCCTCAACTTTGCGATGCAGAGTAATAACTTTGTATCACAAAGTGAGCGGCTGTGCAACCCTCCGTACCGGGTTAGTCCTTGACGCGGGCTTTCAGGCGCGAGAGCGCCTGGTCCCATTGTTTTGAAATTTGGTCCAAGTAGCGGCGCACTTCATCGATGCGCTTGGGTTCATGGAAGCACCGTTGGTTCTATCGTGTTTCCGCCGGAGCTCGGCGAGATTGCGATCGTACTCTGGCCGATCGTCATGGGAGCGAAGAAACCGCGCATTGCATTGCCGGTCGTATCTTCATAGGTCTATATCAGGTGCAATATCCTGGCCAACGCGTAGTGTGATGAGATTTGCATTTGTGGCCACGACGGGCGCGCCGAAAATTGCGGCGAGTGCGCTTGCAGCCGGACCGGTGCCCATAACAGACGTCGAGCGTTTAACCGGCTCGTCCACGAACGTGCGCACATTCCAGCCGCCACCGCGCAGCGCCGCAACAATCGTTCGGTTGAAATGCGCGTTGCCCGTCGCATTAGCGACTTGCACTTCGCCTTGCGGTGGATCGCTTTTCGAAAAAAGCATTCGCCCGATCAACTTTGTCCAGTGCGGTTCGAGGAATACGACCGACTCCGGCCCGACCCAGCCGGCGCGCGCGGGCATCGTGAACGAACGGATGTTATCGTCGGGCACGCCGCGGTAGACCTGTAGCAGCGCCAGGAGCTGCTGTTGCGTCAGATTCGTTTTCATATTGTTGTGCGCGATATCCAGGACGTGCGGCAACTTTGCCCAGTGCGCCGGCAAGCTCATTTGTTTGACGATCTCTTTGATCACTTGTTGCTGGCGGCGCACGCGACCCCAGTCGGATGAAGCATCATGGCGGAAGCGCGTGTACTGTAGCACTTGGCCGCCGGTCAAATATTGCTCGCCTTTTTTCAAGTGAATGTGCAAATTGCCGTGGTAGTCGTCGTAGTCCATGTCCTCGTCGACCTTCACGTTCAAACCGCCCATAGCGTCCACGATCTGTTTTGCCGACTCGGGGCGCACTGCGAGCGTTGCATCGATTGGCTCGCCGACGAGCGAAGAAACGACGCGGGCAGCAAGCTTCGGGCCACCGTATCCAATCGCCGCGTTGATTTTTTCGTGGCCGTGTCCCGGAATCGCAACCCATGAATCGCGTGGTATCGAGACAAGCGTCGCAGTATGCTGCGTCAAGTCGAGATGCGCAAGCACAATGGTGTCGGAGTTGCCTTCGTCTTCCTGATAGCCCAGGAGCAGCACGTTCAGTCGCTGCGAGCCAAAGGCTTGTTGCACGCCGGCTTGCGTTATGCGACTGCCGAAGAAGCCGCGTACCGCCAGAACGGCGGCCGCAACCAGTGCGATCGCGATGATCGCACGGTGAATGAGTCCCATTGCTTGCCTACTTCAGGACATGCGTTGGGCGGTCATCCTTCGATCCGCCACCGGAGCTATCCGGCGATTGCTTGCAATGCTGCTTCGGCTGCCGCCAGCGTCGGATATCGTGCGTACGAATCGTATGTGATATCGGCGGTGGCGGCCGCGGCGAAAATCGCGTAATGCCCGCTATATTGATACAGCTCGCGCGTCATCGCCCAGTATTGCGGGAGCACTTGTGACCGGTCGACGGTTACCGTGCCGCTCGTCGAATACTTCGGCAAAACATACGGCCGGTATTGGTATTTGACGACGTCGCCCGCCGCATTCAGCGACATCGTTCCATCGCCGTGGCTGCTATCATGAATACTGCTGGAGAAGTGCCACGAGTCCGCGCCGGCCTGTTGAAACGAGTAATCATTCATATACCGCGGATCGAAAGGCCGATCGAAAAGATCGCCCGGCGCCGGATGTTCGTATTGGTGTTCGATTTGCGCGCTCGTGCTTGCATCCGCGCTTTTTCCACCAATTGTCGCGCGAACCACGCGAACTTTTACCGTGGTACCGTCTTGGCTGACGATGCCCAGTACAGAGTCGTCGTGGCGGTGCGACGGCCCGGCATGTACGTCAAAAACGCGATGCAAGCGATAAACGACGATGCCGCGTTCTTGGTTTCGCGTGCGATCGGCTATTTGAACGATTGCCGGCGGCGGCGTTGCGACGGCCATGAGGCTATCATCGTACGTCGCGTTCATGCCGCGGGCAAGAGACGTTAGCCCCCAGCCATTGCTCCCACGATTAAATACGGTTCGCTGCCCGATGCAACGGCATGCGGCAGCTCGGCTTCCGGCAACTCATGTGAGAGGTCTTTGCCGCAAGCGAAAAAGCGGATGAGCGGACGGCGCTTCTGCGTAACCATGTCGCGCACGGTGCCGCGCAGCACGGGGAAGCGCGCCTCAAGCGCATCGATCACGCTGCGCTGCGTTGGCGTACCGTTGACATCCAGCAGCACCTCGCCGTCAACGCCCGCCAGCGTTTTCAAATGCGCCGGCAGAACGACGCGAATCACGCGAGCGTTTGGACCTCGACGGACAATACCGCCGGAAGGTCGCGCACGATTGCGTTCCAACTATCACCGCCGTCTGCGGACGCGTAGACTTGTCCGCCGGTCGTGCCGAAATACACACCGCACGAATCAAGTGAATCGACCGCCATCGCATCGCGCAGCACGTTGACGTAGCAATTGCTCTGCGGCAAACCGTTCGTGAGCGCTTCCCACTCGTTGCCGCCGCTCTTGCTGCGATACACTTGGAGTTTGCCGTCGATTGGAAAATGTTCGGAGTCGCTCTTGATCGGTACAACGTAAATCGTTTCCGGCTCGTGCGCGTGCACGTCGATGGGAAAACCGAAGTCGGTCGGCAGGTTGCCGCTGACTTCGCGCCAGTTCTCACCGGCGTCGTCGCTGCGCATGACGTCCCAGTGTTTTTGCATGTACAACACATCCGGGCGCGAGCGGTGCATTGCAATGCGATGCACGCAGTGGCCGACTTCGGCTTCCTCTTCCGGTATCTGCGCCGATTTCAACCCGCGGTTGATCGGCTTCCATGTCGTGCCGGCGTCGTCGCTGCGAAACGCGCCCGCGGCGGAAATCGCAACGTACAAGCGGTCTGCGTTGGAGGGATCGAGCAGTATCGTATGCAGGCACATGCCGCCCGCACCGGGCTGCCACTGCGAGCCCGTGTCGTGCTTGCGCAGACCGGAAAGTTCATTCCACGTTGCGCCGCCGTCGGTGCTTTTGAAGAGCGCGGCGTCTTCAACGCCTGCGTAAACGGTGTCCGGATCGTCGTGTGAGGGTTCGAAGTGCCAAACGCGCGCAAATTCCCATGGATGCGGCGTGCCGTCGTACCATTGATGTGTGCCGGCAATGCCGTCGTAACGAAATTCGTTGCCCGCCGGCGTCCAAGTTTTGCCGCCGTCGTCGGAGCGCTGCACCTGTTGACCGAACCAGCCGCTGGTTTGTGAGGCGTAAAGACGGTTCGGATCGGCGGGCGATCCTTTGACGTGATACATTTCCCAACCGGCGAAGTGTGGACCATCGACTTTCCACTCTTGGCGTTTACCGTCGGACGTGAGAATGAACGCGCCCTTGCGCGTGCCGGCCAGAACTCGTACGCTGCTCATGGCAGCGGTGGTTCAGCGCGCTCCAGCGCCTCCCTATCCCATCCGCCTAAATCCGCCGCCGCTTCGTACGTGGACTGAAAAAAGTCGAGCACGTAAGCGTCGGGGTCGTTGCTCGTGCGCACCGCTTCGTACGGCAGTAAGAACTCTTTGAGTTGTGGATTCCAGGACGCTTGCGGCGGTGCGATTTTTGCTACGGCGAATCCCGGTGGTTCGGGATACGCGTATGCATAAAATGTGGCATCGAGTCCGAATCCGCCCGGCCAAAAACCCACACTCTGCACTTCGTGCGAATAGGCTTCGCGCGTGACGAAATCCGGCGTGTTTGGAATGCCGCCTGGATGCGGCGGCGCTTTGCGCCCCGAAAAACGCGTTTCGGCAATATCGAACGCGCCCCAAAAGAAATGCACCGGACTGGATTTTCCCAAGAACCGTGCGCGGAAGCTCTTGCATAGCCGATCCACTTGCAACGCGATGCGCCAGTAACGCTCTACGGCGTCGCGGTCGTACGAAGCGTGTACGGTGTCCTGTTCGAACGGCACGGGATCTGCAATCTCGGTCGGCATCGTGTTGATTTTGACGGTGATGCCGATGCCGGCCAGTTCTGCCATGACGCGCTTGTAAAACTCTGCAACCGTCATTGGTTCGAGCGCGAAACCGCGGTGCTGACCGTCGCAGTCTTCGATAAGCAAACGATGATCGAGAAAATCGAACGAAATCGCAAACGATCGCCGATCGGAATACGGCATGATCGATGTTGTAAAGCCGCGCTGCGTTACATACAGCGTTACATTCCACCAATGATTTTGCATCGGCTCTTGCTCGAGCCTGATCTTTCCGGCGATCTGAGTCCATAGGTGGAGGGTTGCCAGAGTATCTTTCCACTCGTCATACCGCAGTGCGGGCCAGCGCTCCAGGGCGCGATTCTCGCCGATCATATCCCTATGGTGGCGCTCGGGACGCCAATGTCAAGCTTAGAACCCGTGGTCCCGAAGGCGGATCAGATCGTCGACGGAGAGATGCGTGTATCCATGGCTGCGCATGCGTTCGATGAATCCTGCGCTCACGCCGTGATCGACCAGGCGCACGAGCTCCTCGGCGCTGGGATGATACCCGAGGCGGGCGAGGTCGCCCACGTACGTTTCGCTCACGCCGTGATCGCGCATGCGAATCAGATCTTCGGCGTTCAAACGACCGTCGATCCGCAGCATCGCCGCGGCGTAACGCAATTGCACGCCGTGATCGCGCATACGCACGAGTTCTCCGATTGTCTTAGGGCTAATGCGCAGCGCGCGCATGCTATTGACGAAGTCATCGTTGACACCGTGCGTTGCCATTCGTTCGAGGTCGTCGATCGAAGGACGCTCGAAACCGTCGCGCAGCAATGTGTCCAGCGTCGTGAGTTTGAATCCCGCCATGCCTAAATGAAATTGCTGTTCGTCCGAAGGTTCACCCACGCCACGCGCGCGGAGCGCTTGTGCGAACGAGCGGCTCGGCTCAAACGTCCAGCTTCCACCGCCCATGCCGCCGTTAAAGGTTCCGTCGGCATGAAATGTGCCCGCATCTTGAACGATGTTGAACGATTTGCGGCCTGCGCTCAGATCGTTCTGCGATAAGCCGAGCGATGCCAGCGGCACGTCGTTGGACTCGCCCCACGACTGAGAGCCGCGCGAATCTTCGCGGTGATAAGCCATTTGCAAATGGACGTCGCCGCGCTGGCTGCTCGGCTGAATGCTCCATGTTCCTGCGTAAGAATCCGCACGCACCGTGCCGGTCACCAACGATAGAATTAAGAGTGAAGTGCACAAGAACAAAGGGCTTCGCATGATGTCCTTTCTTAGAAGCCGGAATCGCGCAGGCGAATGATGTCGTCGATGGATGCGCGCGGATTGAAGGCGCGAACGCGTCGCACAAAGTCACCGTCGACGCCGTGATCGCGCAACCGTACCGTATCCACAATCTCGACTTGGAGCCCGGCGCTGCGGAATGACTCGATGCAACCCTGTGTGATGCCGTGATCTGCCAAGTACGACAAGTCGGCCGCCGACGGACGCGGATTGTAATACGCGAATGCTGCGGCGATCAGCCGAGACGTTACGCCATGGTCCATGAGCTGCGTAGCATCGGCAGGCGAGATACCGTTGATACCGCTTGCGCGGAGCGTTTCGATGTATGAAGGACCCACGCCGTGATCCGCGAGGTACACGAGATCTTGGGCTCCTAAATGTCCGAAATACGACGCCGCCGAGCGCACCAGCAAACCGCTGACGCCATGATCGCGCAGTGCAATGAGCTGATCGACGGTTAGGTTTTGCATGTTCTGCGCGCGCAGCGCGTCGAGCAAATCATCCGAGGCAAGGCGCGAGGCAAGGTGTGCATGCATGTGAACCGGGGGAATCACCGGCGGAGCTACCGCAGGCCGCACTGTTTCTATCGTGCTGTCGGCCGTTGCGTAGTTGTAGGCATAGGCATAAGCGACGTGCATCGGCCGCGCACCGCGCGACGATCGAGCCGTTGCGGGCAGCGCGAAGAACGAGCGGCGCGGCTCGGAAGAGCTGTGCGTAGTGTGTTTAACGGAGTGTGGCGTGGCTTGCGGTTTGGGATGCGCCGGCGCCGCATGTTTTGCTGCGGGGCTCGCCGTCGGTTCGGGTTTGGCAACATGCTGCGTCGCGGATTCGTGGCCGGCGGCAATGGTCACCCGGGCGTGCGCGACGGTCGCGCGCGCTGCAGCGAGCGGCGCAATCGTTTGCGCGATCACCGGCACTTGGAAACGCAATACGATTGCCGCTGCAAGCGCGAGCGCAAGCGCTGCGCTGAGCGCGAAGCGGCGGTTCGTTTGCGGTGAATGGCTGACCGCCGAATCCAGCAACACTTCCATGCGGTGTAGAAGATGGCGGCGCTTGAAGATCAGCGTGGGCATCGGTGTGCCCCGGCCCACCGCCCACTGTGCCATGCCTGTCAGCGTCATAGCGTACGAGACGGCATCGCCCGTTCCGTTGAGCGCAGCATCGTCGCAGATCTTTTCGCGGTAGAGCGCCAGCTCGCGCAGCGCGATGACGGCTCCCGGAAGAAAAAAGGCGACGGCGCCGACGATGCGTTGAAGCAAATTTTGAATATCGTCGAAGCGCCGCACGTGCTCGCGCTCGTGCAACACGATGCTTTTGAGCACGGGCGCAGGCTCGCCGAGAAGATCTTCGGGAATGACGATGAGCGCGGGCGAGAATCCGATAACGCACGGCGATCGCATATCGCGTGAGGCCGCAAACAGAAACGGCCGGCGGATCGAATCGTGCAGATGCACCGGCGCTTCAATCAAACGTACGGAATGACGAACGATAAACATGCGTACGAGATCGCGCAGCAAAACGAGCAAACGCAGCAGCGCAATCGTCGCGAGCACAACCAGCACGGCGTACGCGTTTGAAGGGGCAAGACGCCCGAGCGCGACGACGCGCTCGGCGATGCTGGGCTGCGGCACGTCCATCGTCACGCGCTGGGTGATGCGCACGCGCGGCGCGGGTATGAGACGGCCCCACGAGTCTGCGGGAGCCGTGTACCGCACTGATCGTTGCTCATCCAGGGCCGCTACAGGTTTCACGACAACGGTGTACGGCTTCGGTGCAAACACGAGATTTGCAATCGGCAGTGCAACGGCGATGGCCAGCAGCACGTTCCACACCACGAACATCGTCGTCGCGTTCAAGCGGCGAAAACCGCGCAATATGACGAGCGCGGCGGCGCAGAGTAATGCGCCCTGCCAGGCGCCGTTGAAAAGAGCAGTCAAAAGGGAGGCGGCAGTCATGATCCGTTCCTCGCGCCATCGATGAGTTGACGGATTCGCTCGAGCTCGCCTGGCTCGAGATCTTCGCTTTGAAGTAGATTCAGGGCCAGCGCACCGGGCGATCCGAAGAAGCGGCGCACCAGCGACTGAACGGCGCTGCGGGACGCTTGCGCCTTATCGACGACCGGTAGATACCGGAACGCGCGGCCTTCCTCTTTATGGCGCACGTACTTTTTCTGTTCGAGGATGCGCAGAATCGTCTGAACAGTGTTGAACGCGGGCGGTTTGGGCGAGTCCATCGCGGCGAGCACCTCGCTCACGGTGCCGGAGCCGCGCTCCCACAGCACCTCCATGACGCGTTGCTCGACTTCCGTTAGGCTGTCGGATTTTGGACGGGGCACGGCCACCTCACGCGCTGATACCTAATTATTTAGGTATAACTCTAGCACCGCGCGCAAGGCTTGTCCAGCCTGCCTCTTCTAGTGAGGGTTGTTGCCGTCGGAAGGTTCGCTAAAGACGTTTTGATTCGTAGCGAAAAAACTCGATTGGTGCGCCGGTCGCTGCGCGGGCGCGATCTCTTCGAACGCGACCGTTGCCTTATCGTATCTGTGCGGGCCGACGCCAACGGAACCTAGCGCGCTTTCCGAGCCGATGTACATCGCGCCGCCGATCTCGACGAAGTGCACGAGCCACCGCGCACCCGTGCCCGTGAAGTTGCCGGCGGTTAGAATTTGACGCGTCTGATACGACTGCGTGTCAACCCACACTTCGCGCAGGCGCAGCTTCTGCGGATCGCGGTTCGGTTGCAGCGCCAGATGGTAGCAGTCGTGACCGTCGACGGGTTCGATGCCGTTCATCGCGATGGTGTACGCCCGCGAGCGCGTCGAGACGACGGCGATCGTCTTGAGCGGGCCGCCGGTGACGGCTTGCTCGGCCTTCTGGACGGGGACGGGATCGTGGAAGTCTTTGCGGATTTGCGCGACGAGCGCATCGGAGTCTTCGCCGGTTTGGGTCTCAACCGCCGAGTTTAAGCCGAAGGCGTACGTCGGCGAAATTTTTGGGACGCCGAGGTAGTCGACAGCCTCACCGGGATTGCCGACTTTCTTGTCCATCAGCACGTGGCCTTGACGTTTCGGCAGCAGATGCAGCACGAAGCCCGTAGGGCTCGGCGGCGCGGCGTGCTCCTCGTCGCTCACCGGATTGACGTCGATGAGGTCGTTCTGTGCGTCGTACGTTAAATGATAGTGGCGGCTCTTCGCTACGCCGCCTTCGTCCACGTAGACGCCGACAGTGTAGGACAGGAACGCGGGATAGTGCTGCGTCTGCCAGATGTGGCGCGCGCGATCGTAAACGCTGTATGGATCGGGCTGCGCGCCCGCGCGAACGCCGCCGATCAGTGTTGCCGCTATCAACGCCGCGGTTGCGGCCGTTGCCGTACGCATGCCATTAGCATACCCTCTCGACGCGTTGGCCTGACCCTCGGAGCGGACGCATTTGCTAGGACCAACGGGGAAAGCAATCGTGCCTAAGGTGGAGGCCATGCGCCTCGCCCGTCTAAGCATGGGCCGATGGCGACCGAACTGCGCGAATTTCTCGAGCTGCCGTACGCGCAGCTTGAAGAGCTCAATCTCGAAGCAAAACAGCAACGCAAAGACCGCATGGATTCCGGCAAAGTCCAAGAGCGGCGTTTAAAATACCTGACGGATACCGCCGGCATTAAAGCCGTGACGGTGCTGTTCAGCGATCTCGAAGGCCGTTTGCAAATGCTCGACTACGACAAGAAGTTTCTGCTCAAGTCGTACGACAATCTCACCTTCGACGGTTCCTCTATCCGTGGTTTCACTGCGCAGCGTGAGAGCGATTTGCGTTTGTTTTTGGATTGGGGCGCGTTTTATTGGGCACCCGCCGACATTTTCGGCCCCGGCAAAGTCTTGGTGTTCGGCGAGGTCGAGGATCGCGAAGGACAGCCGTACGCCGCCGACGTGCGCGGCCTGCTCAAAGCTTTTGCCGACGACCAATTCAAACGCAACGGTTATTCACTCAATGCGGCCAATGAGATCGAAGGTTTCCTTTTCAAAGGTCTCGATGCCGAACGCCGTTTCCATGAAACGGGCTGCTTCGAGTATGTCAATACCGGCGGTTACTATCACTCGCTGCCCGGCGATCCGCTGCGCACGTTTATCGACACAGTCGCCGAAGTACAGCGCGCAATGGGATTCCAGAATGAAAAGGATCATCCGGAAGTAGCGCCCTCGCAGTTCGAGATCAACTACGAGTACGGCGAAGTAGTCGCCGCCGCCGATCAAATTCAGCTCTACAAATTGATCTGCCGCCAAGTTGCAACCAAACTCGGGATGACGGCAAGTTTTCTGCCCAAACCGGTGGTCGGCGTCAACGGTAACGGCATGCATACCAACGTCTCGGTGAGCAAAGACAAAAAGAATATCTTCTGGGATCCGTCAGGCCAAGAAAAACTCAGCGAGTTTGCGTGGCAGTTCATCGACCGCATCCTGAGCGCCGGCCAGGACATCTGCTTGATGCTCAACAGCAGTGTGAACGCGTACCGACGTTTGGACCCGCATTTCGAAGCGCCCAACCAAATCAAGGCCTCGGCGGTGGATCGCGGATCGATGGTTCGCATTCCAATCGGAAACGAGCGCAGCTCTCGCGTTGAAGTCCGCTCCGTTGCGCCGGATGCAAATCCGTATATGGTGATGCTCGGTGTCTTTAAGACGGGTATTGAAGGCGCAATCAGCACCGAAACAAATCTGCGCCAAGCCGAGCATTATCTGCCCGACAACATCTACGACGCGCTCTCGAGCTTCCGCGCGTCGACGTGGACGAGCGAGCTGTTAGGTGAAGACGTGAAACGGCGTTACGCGGATCTCAAGCAAGCAAGCGCCGATCGATGCGCACGGTTGCTCGGCACGTTTGTTAAGCCACCGGAAGTCCAGTATCACCACGAAGTTTACAATCAGTATCTCTGGAATTTGTTCTAGACGTTAACGGCGCGCTTACGTTTGGAAGTAACGCCGCGTAAAGAAACAAACATCGTTCTAATCCGAAAGTCCCAGAGCGCCGAGTTATTTATGCATGAAGTCGTTTCGTGCTTTAAGAGTCGTCGCTATTGGGGTGTTAGCCATGACCCTCGCCGCCTGCGGAGGCGGCGGACAATCCTCTGCGGCCTTTCTGCCCGCACAGCAAAGCTCCGGTACACCAGCTCCTACAAGCACGGCGAACGGCCTCGTTTCCAGTGCGGAGAACAACCAACTCGTCGTTAGCGGTACCATTACCTCGCTAATGTCGAACGGCTTTGAACTCCAAGGGGGCACTGGGTTCGGTTACTACAACATCTATACAAACAGCACGACGGCGTTCACGGGCAGCAAACCGTACGTCGGTGAGTTGGTTGTCGTCGGGGGCACCGGCACGGTGTCGACGAGCCTGACGGCAACGTCCGTGGCGGAAGGCAAGCCGCTGACCATCAGCGGCCCAATCGTCGGCTTCATCAGTGGCGGATTCGAAATCAAGGGCGGACCGGGTGTGGGCTCGCTCAATATTCATACGAATGCCGGCACGACCGTTACGGGCGCGAAGCCGTACGTTGGTGAAGTGATCAAAGCCGTTGGCGCCGGATCGACCACCACGTCTCTGGCAGCGGTGAGCATTACCGAAGCAACGGCGGGCGGATCTACGCCGACGCCGGTTCCGATTGAAACGGCGCAGCCTAGAACGTCACCGACCGCTGCGCCGACCGCCGCACCAACTAGTGCACCGACGAACACACCGGTAACGCCGGTGTCGCAGCCCGGTGATACGTCGTTCATGCCGAGCAGCTGGGGCAAGATCGAGGCGATGCAAGTGTTCGACGAGACGTCGAACGGCTACGTTACGCCGGGCGCCGCAAGCACCGACGGCGGCCGCTACACGGCGGTTTGGGGCGCACGTCCGAACATCGCGGGCGACTGGCTTGCAAGCAATTCTTCACTTCAGACCTCGTATTACAACACGCTGGAGACCGATGAAAGCCCGACGGGTTGGGGGGCAATCGGACACACGCTCTCGTGGTGGCAAAGCAATCACCCGGATTGGGTGCTGTATGCGTGCACGTCGTCGGGCAGCGTCTCGTCGAATCCCGCGTACGTTCCGGGCTTGAACAACGTCCCGCTGGACATTCACAATGCGGCAGTCGTCGACTATCAAATTCACATGATGGCAAACTATGCGCACGCGATGGGGTATCACGCGCTTGCCATCGACGAGGCAACGTTCTGGCAGGCCGATCAGGGCGCAGGTTCGGGTTCGTACGGCTGCGGCATTCACCAGAATGGCCAGTTCGTGCGCCGCTACACGGGTGTGATGGATCCGGCGTGGGCCGCAGACGTGGTGGCTTGGGTGAAACAAGCGCACAGCATTTTGACGAGCGACCCGACGGTCTCGCAATATCACCTGAAGCTCATCGTCAACCATCCGGCCAACCAGCTCACGGCGAACGAGCAAACGTTCTTAGCGAACATCGACGCCGACTTGAATGAAGACGGCAACACGTTCTTCGGCGGTTACGTTAAGGGTTCGGCGTCATACTTCGTGCGCACGACAAACTGGACAACCTACGCCCAAAAGCACGGGGTCGCAGTTCTCACAGACGACAATTGGGGCAACGTCAGCGTCGGTACGCCGCAAATGGACTGGTCGGTTGCAACGTATCTGATGAGCAACGAGCAAGCGCAAGCGCTCTACGTCGCGCAAGGAAATCAGTTCGGTACCGAAACGTGGCACAGCCAGTACAATACGCAAGTCGGCGCGCCGTGCGGCGAGTACTACAGCGCAAACGATTCGAGCAATCCGAGCATCTACTTCCGGCGCTTCGCCAACGCGATCGTCGTTGTGAACGGCGGCTCGGGCTCGAACAGTGAAGTCGCGCACCTCCCGTCAGGCCACACGTACTCCGACCTGTTCGGGCGCCCGGTCAGCAGCACGCTGACGATCGGTTCGAACGACGGCTACGTGCTCATGACGAGCAACGGATGTAACTAGCATACTGAGTGCCGGTGGGTGCGGCACGCAGTGATTCAAAAAGGGCCAGTCACCAAACCGGTGACTGGCCCCGCTTTTTTTGCCGGCTAGACCGGAACGTTTGCGCGCCGGCGTCCGAGCATCTTCGTGCGGCGCAGCGCCGCGCGCGCAATTCTCTGCGCGATCGAGAGCACCCATTGTACGTTCACAGGCGTAACGTTATAGTGATGCAGCTTGCGCATAAGCGCGAAGAAGCGACGGTGCTGATTTTGCCACGAATAAAAGCGGCCGCTAACGTGAAGTGTGTTTCCACCCCAGGGCGTCTTTAACGCGTAAATGATGTTTTCAGCGGATGTGACGATGTCGGCGTCGTTTGCGCTTACGTTGGAACTGCGCAAACCCTCGATTGAAAGCTCGCACGCTTTTTCTGCGTCCGTAAGATAGACGGTCGCACGTTCCGTTACCAAACGTTTAGCGTAGGGGTTCTTTTTGGTCAGGCGCTTGATGAAGCCATTGAAAGTACTTTCCAAAACACCGAATTCAACCGGACGCCGAAAATGTGTCGGCCCGGCTGAAATTTTCTGCCCCAGGTCTTCAACGTAGCGCGCAGCGTTGTCGCGCCACGGCTTGGCCTCACCAACTTCCCAAACGTCACCCGGATAAAGCACGACGGGCGTTTTCTTCAAATCCGACTCAACGAACTGCGCTATATCGGTCACTAAGTTGACCGAGTCGTTGAGGAAAAAGTTTTCCTCATGACAAAAATAAATATAGCTCGCAAACGGCACAATCGTTTTCGGTTTGAGAATCCGGTCTTGCAACGCGATGCGGTTGTATTTCTCCCGCGCATCTTGCCGCCGCCGCTCAACGTCCGGCGGATTCCCGGTCCACTGCGCATACGAAAACTGCGTAAAGAGCACGTCAACAGGACCAACGGCTCGCGCGATGCGCTCGATCGGCTCGGCATGTTTGAGCACGCAATCGTTGATATTCAGCATCACCGCCGACGGCGTCTTGAACGCGAGCCACGAATCATCATCAACGATCCCGCACATGAGGGAAACACCGTCTTCCAGCGTCACCCACTCATAATGCGGCAACTCCACAACGCGCCCAAACCCAGCACTCTTGCACCAATTCACGACAAGCCGATCGTTCGTCGCTTGATAAAGCACCGTAATCTTGCGCCGCACTTCCGGCGGAATCTTCCGCAAATTCGTGGGCGCAAAATGATCCGGATGCTGATGTGAAAACCAAATATAATCGATCCCGGCAAAGTCCTCATACGAAAACTTCGTCGGACTCACAAGCGCCCAACCGTCCTTAAAAGCCGTCCCCTCAAGCCACGGATCGCAAATCAAGCTCTTGCCATTATGGCGCACAACAAACGACGCATGATTGACCCACTCAACAGAAAGCAACGGCAGCCCCCTTAAAGCTCTTTTCGCTCTCCTGCATGATACGCGCCGAAAATTGACCCGGTCATGCGCCGAAGCGCGCCATCAGCTAGGGCTTACGGGCACGCTGCGGTTTAGGGCGCACGCAGGTTGAGTGCGCCGGGAGTGGGTGGGGTGGGTCGGGTGCCTGGATGATCGTCGAGTAGACGAAGGGGGCGTCCTCCGGAAAGCTCCAACTTTTTCGCGCCGGCCATGGATGGCCGTTTCAAAACTTG
>CAZERJ010000040.1:0-21736 GCA_964514445.1 uncultured bacterium
GATCGACAAAGTGGCCGGCCGTGAAGGCGCGCGTGGGCCGGACGTTTCCCGCGAAGGTGTGCAGCGCGACATTCTGCCGATTGTCGAAGGCAGCACGGTAAACACGAAACACGGGCCGATCAAAACGGACCACGTGCTGTTCATCGCCGCCGGTGCATTTCACATGACGAAGCCTTCGGATCTCATTCCAGAACTGCAAGGCCGCTTTCCGATCCGCGTGGAGCTCGAACCGCTCACGGCCGAAGATTTCAAGACGATCCTCACGCAGCCGAAAAACGCGCTGACCGCGCAGTACACCGCGCTGCTCGCTACCGAAGGCGTGCATCTGAACTTCACCGGCGACGGCATCGATCAAATCGCGCAGTTCGCCATGCAAGTCAACGAAAACAGCGAGAACATCGGCGCGCGCCGTTTACATACCGTGCTGGAGCGTTTGCTCGAAGATGTCAGCTATGCGGCGCCGGAGGAGAGCGGCGAAATCGTTGTCGATGCAGCATACGTGCGAGACAAACTGCAAGACGTCGTGGCGAACAGCGATCTGAGCAGCTATATCTTATGAACGTGCTCGTCATCGGCGGCACGCGGTTTGTGGGTTTGCATATCGTGCACGCGTTGCAGGCCGCAGGCGCGAACGTCACGGTGTTTCACCGCGGCAAAACGCAAAGCGCACAGCTGACGGGCGTCGAAGAAGTCTATGGCGATCGTGCGACAGATCTGCACCGGCTTGGCAAGCGCACGTGGGATGCGGTTATCGACACATCCGCATACACGCCGAACGTGGTCGATATCTCGACACGATACTTCGGCGGGAAAACGCAGCGGTACGTTTTCATCTCGACGATCAGCGTCTATGACCACGAACGCTTGCCGGCAAGTATCGATGAAGATGCACCGCTCTACCGGTTCGCCGCCGGTGACGATCCGACGCAGTATTCACCAGAGAAATACGGTGCGCTCAAAGTGCTATGCGAGCATCGCGTTTTCAGCACATTCCGCGATCGTGCACTTGTGCTGCGTCCCTGCGTGGTCGCGGGTCCGTTCGATAACACCGATCGCTTCACGTACTGGCCGCTGCGCGTCGCACGCGGCGGTGAGGTGCTCGTTCCGGATTCGCCGGCTTACCCTGCGCAGTATATCGACGCGGCTGATTTGGCGCGCTTTACCGCACACGCAATTCAACGCAGCTTGAGTGGAACTTACAACATCGCCACGACGCCAGGCTGCGTCACATTCGGGTCGCTCTTCGAGGCGTGTGTTCGCGCGGCTCGCGTTGTTGCCACGCCAAAATTCAAGAGCGCCGAAGCGCTTATAGCCGCAGGCGTTGCGCCATGGACAGAGTTACCGCTCTTCATGCCTCCGGAATACTTACCGGCGGTGCATGTCTCCAACGCACGCGCGCGCATCGCCGGTCTGCAATTGCGGCCGGTATACGAGACGGCACTTGACGTTCTGCAGTGGGCCCGCGCGTCGGGCAAGCGCGTGGAGACGCTTCTTGCAGGGCTCAAACCCGAACGCGAACGTGAACTCCTGGGGCAGACCGCGGTAAGCATGAACGCCTCCGCCCTCCGGTAAATAACCTCGCCCCATGCCCTACCTGCGCGAGATTATCACCGAAGGCCACCCGACGCTGCGCAAAGTCGCCAAAAAGGTCAGTCCGAAAGAGATCGCCGATCCGCTGTTTCAGCAGCTGATCGACGACATGTTTCACACGATGTACGAAGCGCCCGGGGTCGGTCTTGCTGCTCCGCAGGTCAATATCTCGAAGCGCGTGTTCGTCATGGACGTGCGTGAAGATCCCGAGCATCCCGAACACGAAGGGCAGTTCACGGTCATCAATCCGAAGATCGAACTTGCGGAAGATGAAATTGAGATGACCGAAGGGTGCCTCTCCGTACCAGGCTACGTCGGCGAAATTATGCGTTACGATCGCGTCGTCGTTACCGGATTGGATCGGCACGGCAAAAAGATCCGCTTAGAAGGCCGCGGTCTGTTTGCCGAAGCGCTGCAGCACGAGATCGATCACCTCAACGGCGTGCTGTACATCGACAAGGCAAAAAACGTGCGTCTGCCGACCAAAGAGGAGGAGCAGGCCGGAGAAGAGACCGCCGAAGTGGCGCCTGCACAGACGCATTAACACGCTTTTCTTCGGAACCAGCGAATTCGCGGTTCCTTCACTGCATACGCTGGCGCAGCATACGGCGCTGCGTGCGGTGGTCACGCAGCCCGATCGGCCCGCCGGGCGCGGACACAAGCTCACGCCCTCGCCGGTCAAACGCGCTGCCCTTGAACTGCGGCTGGAAGTATTGCAACCCACATCGCTGCGTGGCTTTGCGGACGAGATTGCCGGTTTACAGATCGATCTGTTCGCGCTTGCCTCGTATGGCAAGATCTTGCCGCAAAGCGTGCTCGATATTCCGGCCCTGGGTGCGCTGAACGTGCATCCCAGTTTGCTGCCGAAATATCGCGGCGCGACGCCGATTCAAACAGCGCTTCTAAACGGCGACCAAGAAACCGGCGTTACCATTATGCTCATGGATGCCGGAATGGATACAGGCGATGTCGTGCTGCAAGAACGCACGCCGATCGATCCGTCGGAGCGCTACGGCGAGCTCCACGACCGTCTGGCGGATCTTGGAGCGCGCGCACTGCGCCATGCGCTCGACTACGGGAAGAGCGGGTACATTCCGCATTCGCCGCAGCGCGGCACGCCGAGTGTTACGCGGCCGTTTCGCAAAGAAGATTTCGACATCAACTGGCATTCAAATGCCGACACGATCGTTAACTTGGTGCGCGCCTTCGCGCCTGCGCCCGCGGCGCGCGCGTTCATCCGTGGCGAGCGAGTCAAAGTATTGCGCGCCGTAAAAGCGGCACGCATCGTGTTTCAAGCCGAGCCCGGCGCGATCTTAGGTGTGCATGGCGATGCACTCACCGTTCGCTGCGGTGACGGCGCCGTCGACATTGTGGAACTCGTTCCGCCGAATCGCCGCGCGATGAGCGGCGCGGCGCTCGTATCATGACGGCGCGCGAAGTCGCGCTCTTGGTGGCGCGCGACGTCTTCGCGCCGCAGCACGGCAACGCCGAACGCGGCGCCCAAGAAGCGCTCGATTACCGTTTGGGGAAAAGCACGCTCGACGCGCGCGATCGCGCCTTTGCAACGCTACTCGCGTTCGGGGCGATCAAAATGCGTCGCGCCGTCGACTGGTATTTGCAGCCGTATGTCGGCGAGCGGCGCGCAGAGTTGCCTGCGGTGATCGCAGAGGTCCTTCGTCTTGCCGTCTACGAGCTGCGGTTTGCTTCCGGTACACCGCATGCGGCGGTCAGTCAGTGGGTCAATCTCGCCAAACACTACGGACATCGCGGAACGGCCGGTCTGGTAAACGCGGTGCTGCGCGGCTTCTTGCGCGACGATCCGCGCTCCCCTGTGCGCGAAGATTTCTCGAACGACGACGATTATCTGGGAACGTTGTATTCGTATCCGACGTGGCTTGTTCGCCAATGGCGCGAAACGTTCGGCAGCGAGCAACTCGAACAAATCCTCGAGGGCGCAAACGCTCCCGCGCAAAGCGCCGTTGTTTGCAACCGCGCGCGCACAACCCGCGAGAACGTCGCACAGTGGTTCCGGCAGCGCGGAGCGCAGGCAGAACTTTCCAGCCTTGCTGAAGACGCGGTGCTCGTTTCGGATGGTTCGCTCGCGCGCGGCGGCGAGCGCGAAGCCGACGGCGCATGGTGGGTGCAAAGCGAATCGTCCGCAACCGTTGCGGATATTCTCAATGCGCAGCAAGGCGAGACTATTGCCGACGTGTGCAGCGGGCGCGGCAGCAAAGCGTTGCAAACCGCCGCGCGCTTGAACGGTGACGGCGAACTGATCGCCATCGAGCAAGACGAGCGCAAACTGCGCGCGCTGCTGGCCCGTGCGCAGCAGGCGCAGCTTGGTCTGGCAACCGTCACGGGCGATGCCACGCAGCCGATTCTGGATCGGCGGTTCGATCGTGTGCTGATCGATGCGCCGTGCTCGGGAACCGGCGTGGTCGGCCGTCATCCTGAAGCGCGCTGGCGCAAACAAAACACCGACGGCGAACGCCTAGCATCCGTGCAGCGCGCGATGCTCGACGCGCTGGCGAACAACGTCTACGAAGGAGGTGCGCTCGTCTATGCCGTCTGTTCGACCGATCCGCGCGAAACGGCCGTTCTCATCAATGAGTTCTTGCGCGATCATCCGTTCGAACGCGGGCTTATTCCCGAGCGCTTCTCGCAGCTGCAGACGCCGGCGGGTGACGTCCTGATTCCACCGGGCATCTGCGGCCGCGAAGGTTTCTACATCGCGCGGCTCGAGCGCACACCGTGAGCTGGTTCGCGAAGATCGAACAGCGCTGCGCTGCGTTCATCGAGCACGCGTTCGCGAGCATGTTTCCAAGCGACGTCGAGCCCGCGCACATTGCACGCCGCCTCGTTGCCGCGATGGAAGCGCGCACGCAAAAGAACGGCGCCGTGATGACCGCGCCGGGACGCTACGCCGTAGCCGTCAACCCCGCCGATTTTGCACGCCTTTCACAGCATCGAGAGTATTTGGAACGCGAGTGGGCTGCCTTGATTGCGGACATTGCCGGGCGCGCGGGTATCCGCCTGGAGGGCGCTGCGAACGTCGTCATGCGTGAAGATGCGGGCATCGCGCCGGGTGCGATGGACATCTCCGTAGCGCTAGCGTCCCCTGCGCCCGCTGCCGTCGCTTTCTTGGTCGGCCCATACCGCGTCGACGGCCCGGCGAGCGTCGGCCGAAGCGCCGGATGCGATATCGTCCTTGCCGACCCCAGCGTCTCGCGGCAGCACGCGCAGCTTGATATCCGCGACGGCGCGCTCGTCGTTCGCGATGCCGGCTCGACCAACGGCACGTATGTAAACGGAAAGCCCGTGCAGGAGGCATCGCTGCGTTCGGGCGACGTCGTGTCTTTCGGTAAGAAGTCGCTGCGGGTAGAACGCCCGGCATGATGGTGGCGGCGTATTTGCGTATCGGGTCGCTCGAGATTTTGGGCGCGCTGGCCGCTTTCGGTTTTCTTGCGATGAAGACGCGCGCGGAACCGCCGGCGCCACCGCGGGCAATGCGCGTGACGTTGACGATTCACGACACACCGGCACGCGGCGGACGCCGCGAAGAGCGGTTCGTGGTGCGCCCCCGGGCGCAGGCCATCGTCGGACGTTCCAGCGATGCCCTGGTGGGGCTGCTCGACCCTGAAGTGAGCCGCCGTCACGCCATCCTTACCGTCGACGACGGCGTAGTGTATGTGGCGGACGCGGGTAGCAGTAACGGCACATTTTTAAATGGCAAACCGGTCCGGAAAGATGCCATCGAGCTGCGCGCTGGAGATATACTAGATGTGGGAACAACCCGGATGACTGTGGACGAGATCGAACCGTCGTGAACGTTGCTATTAGCGGCGACCGGAGCACCGCACTCACCGACGAGCTATCGCCGGGAACGTTTCTCTTTGCGCTTGCGCGCGGCTTCGGCGGCGTGCGCGGAACGCCCATCGCCCAGCTCGCGCTCGCGCGCCTTCGCGCTGACGTCGTGCGGCGCACGCGCGGAAGAGGTCTGATGCGCGCGCTGCGCCGTCCCAAAGGTATCGCTGCACTGCTAAGCGCGTCGCTCAAACATGTGAGCGCCGAGATCTTCTCGCAGACGGCCTCCAACGATGATTACGTCGACGCAGGATGTTCGCTCACGATGGCGCTGCTGATCGGCGATTCGCTGCACGTGGCGCATGCCGGCGGCACGGCGGCGTATCTGCTGCGCGACGGTAACGTTGTTCGTCTGACGAAAACGGATGCGATCCAAACTTCGGCGGGCATGCTGCTCACTCGCGCGCTCGGCACCGAACCCGACCTGCGCGTAAGCGTTGGAACGATTGCGCTCAGTGACGGTGACGGCATCGTATTCGCCGCGCGGCGGTATTCGCCCGAAGAAGAACAGCGCCGGCATTGGGAATCCGAGCAGGCGTTAATCGTGCGCTTCGCGGCATCGCCGCCGCTTGCGATGCCGCATGAAGGCAGCCCGGTGCGCCGCACCGTAACGGCGGTGCTAACTACCGTGCTGTTTTACGCGATGCTTTGCCTGAGGTAATCCGTTACGCCGGCCGTCTGTGGCCGACGGCACTTGCGCTGCTCATTTCCGCGTTCGTTCTTTCTTTCGCGCCTTCCAAAACGATCGGGCCTTCGTGGCTGCTGTTGCTGCTTTGCGCACTCACGATAACATGGGTGCTGCTCCAGCCGCGCGCAACGGTTCGGGACGACATGCTGCCGGCGCTTGCAATTGTGCTCGCGGCGATCGGCGTATTGCTCGTTGCCCGTCTTTCACCCGCGCTCGCACATAAACAATTGTACTGGCTATTGATTTCGCTGCTGCTGGTAACCGGTTTTGCACCGGCGCTCACGCTGTTCCGCCGCATGGCGGCGTACAAATACGTTTGGGTGTTACTTTGTTTGGTGTTGTTCGCGATGTTGCTCGTCTTCGGGCAAGAAGTCAACGGCGCGCGGCTTTGGATTCGTTTGGGACCGATCCAGTACGAACCGGTTGAACTCATCAAACTGTTCATCGTGTTTTTCTTGGCTGCGTACTTGGCCGAAACTGCGGATGTGATCGCGCGGGCGCGGCCATGGTCCGTGCGTGCGAACTTAAAGTATTTGGGGCCGCTGTTTTTGGGATGGGGCGTCTCGATGGCGATTCTGATCTTGCAGCGCGACATCGGCATGGCGGTTTTGCTGCTGGCAACGTTTTGCGTGCTGCTCTATGCAGCAACGCGGCGATGGGATCTGCTGATTGGTGGCTGTCTCATCTTCGGCGGAGCCGCCGTGTGGGCGGTTAAGCATTATCACTATGTCGGCACGCGCATCGCGGTGTGGCAAAATCCGTTCGCAGATCCGCTCGGTTCGGGATATCAAGCAGCCCAAAGTTATTATTCACTTGCAGCGGGTGGGGTGTTTGGAACGGGATATCGCCTGGGGCATCCAGGGTACACACCCGACGCTGCAACAGATTACATCTATGCTGCGCTCAGCGAAGAGTTCGGCTTGCTCGGCGCGGTAATTGTCTTGGGGCTGCTGTTCTTGCTGGTGCGGCGCGTGCTCGCCGTCGCGACGTATCAGCCGGATCTCTATACGCGCCTGCTTGCTATCGGCCTCAGCGCGACGCTCGGCTTTCAAGTTTTTATCATCGTCGGCGGCGTCGTCGGCCTGTTTCCATTGACCGGCATCACGTTACCGTTCATTTCGTACGGCGGCAGTTCGCTCGTCGCTAATTTTTTGTTGGTTGCGTTAGCGTGGTCGATGAGTTCGCGCCCGCGCGAAATTCCCGAGATTGCAGTACCGTCGTCGGCAGGCGGTTGAGCTACGAAGCAGTACTACCGGGTATGAAGTACCGTATCGTTTTTCTCGGCGCAGCGCTGCTTGCGGCAGCGGCAGCGTGCAGCGGCGGTCAACAAAATTCGAGCAGCTCGTCAACCACAACCACGACGCAGGCGGCGAGCTCACCCGCGGCGACCGCCGCCGCCATGAAGTCGTCTTCATCGATGTCATCGGCAGCGATGAAAGGTTCAAGTGGGCACGGTGCAGCGGTGTACAACACCAATTGCTCGACGTGCCATCAGGCCAATGGGAAAGGCAGCCCCGGCGCGTTCCCGCCGCTTGCGGGAAATGCTGTCGTGACGGGCGATCCAACCAAAGTTATTCACATCGTCAAAGATGGATTGACCGGCGCGATTAAAGTCAACGGACAATCGTATAGCGGCCAAATGCCGGCGTGGAAAGCGTCGCTCAAAGCCGCTGATATCGCGGCCGTCGTCACGTACATTCGTTCGTCATGGGGTAATCACGCCTCAGCCGTTACCGCAGCTCAAGTTAGCGCGGTGAAGTAACCCTCGAGCGTCGCCTTCGCCGCTTGCGTCCACGTAAGCGCGCGAAGGCGGTTCTGCGCAGCGGTGCCGCGTCCGGCACGCGCTGCATCCAGCGCTGATACCACGGCGGTGCGAATCGATTCGGGATTGCCCGGATCGCAATAAAACGCATCGTTGCCGAAATATTCGTATTCCGATGCGCGATTGCCGCTGACGATCGCGCACCCGGCTTTTGCCGCCTCTAAACTTGCAATACCCGGTGTTTCGACCCACGCCGGCAATACATGCACGAGCGCTTCACGCATCAAGTGCAACACTTGTTCGCGTGGCAACGCTCCAGTGAAGCGCACCTGTGCGTTCCAACGATCGCACAGTTTGCGGTAGTAGGCGTCGTAACATTCGCCTGCCAGCGTAATCGGAACATCGAGATCGCGCAGCGCGTACAGCAGCATCGCTTGGTTTTTGCGCGACTCGACGCGCCCCGCGCACAGGATGCCGGTGCGCTGCGGCGGCGCGCCGGCGGCAAACGCATCGTGATCGTCCACCGCATTGGGCACGATGCTGATGTTGGGATGTTGAAGATCGAGATCGCAGACGTAACGGTGCGCTTCGATGAGACTGTTGGGCAGCAGCACGTCGGCGCGCGACATGAGCTCGCGTTGAAATTGCTTTCGATCGCGCGCTGCTTTGCGTTCCCGTTTTGACGAAAGTCCTTCCGCAGAACGTTCGCGTATCTTTGCCAGCTCTCGATCGACGCGGCGCTCCGGCATTGCGAGCGCGCGTTCCACGGCTTTCGAGCGCGCGAAGAATTCGGTGAGGTCCCACCAAATCGGCGAGAGCGCAATACGGACGCCGGCCGCTTTGCACGAGGCGATCTGCGCGTGCGCCAGCGGCGGATCGAAGACGCCGAAAATATGCGCGATGTCGTATCCGCGCGGATCCGGCGCGGGTGTGCCGGCGATGTCAACTTCGTGGCCCAAATCGCGCAGCGCCTGCGCGGTGTGCATAGCTTGCACTGCATCGCCGCCCAAGCGCTGTGAAAAATCAGGCCGCGTCACAAAGAGAATCCGCATGCCGCGAGAAGTTGCGCGAGTAGGAGGAAATCCTTGCCAAACGTTGCCGCACGGCTTTTTGCCGCACTCACGATCTCCACTCTTGCCGCAAGCGGCCTCGTGTCCGCCGCGCCACTCTCGCCCGCCACGCCGACGCAGGTGAACTGGAATTTGACGCCCGAGCAAATCGCGGCGAATTGCAAGACGCAAATCGGCGCGCTCGATGCTTCCGTCAAACGCATTATGGCGCTCAAGGACCCGCGCACGTTCGCCAATACGCTGCTGCCGCTAGAGAATGCCGAAGCGCAGCTGAACGACCGCCTTGTAGCGGAAGGCTTTCTGTTTTACATGGCCGGCAGCAAACCGGTGCGCGATGCTTCCGAGAAATGCAACATCGATCAGAGCAACTATTTCTCGGCATTCGGCGCTCGGCCCGACGTGTATCGGGCGCTCGTCGCCGTCAAGCGTAGCGGTACGGCGAAGACCGTGGCCGATAAGAAGCTGCTCGAAATGTACCTAACGAGCTTCGTGCGCTCCGGCGCGGCGCTTACGCCCGTCAAGCGCGCTGAGTTTATAAAACTTTCAAATCAGCTTACCGAGTTGGGCAGCAAATTCTCGGAGAACCTCAACAACGACGCGTCGACGGTTACCATTACCGCGGCGCAGGCAAAGCCGTTACCGGCCGGTTTTATTGCCGCGCAGACAAAGAACGCCGACGGCAGCTACACGATCAAAGTCAACGAAAGCACCGTCACAGCGTTCTTGAATAACGAGAGCGACGCGGCCGCGCGCAAGGCGTACTACATGGCGTACAACAATCGTGCGCCGGGCAACGTCGCGGTCCTGGAACAAGCCATCGGCGTGCGTGACCGGCTCGCGCATTTGCTCGGCTTTACGTCTTGGGCATCGTACGTGTTAGCCGACCGCATGGCGCGCACGCCAGCGCGCGTGCTGACGTTCGAAAAGCAGCTCGACGCGAAATTGCTGCCACAAGCGCGCAAAGATCTCGCGACGCTGGCCGCCCTCAAAGCAAAAGACACCGGCGCGGCGACCGCCACGGTGGACGCATGGGATGTCAGCTATTACAACAACCAGCTGATAAAAACGAAGTACGCCGTGGACAATGAAGCGATCCGGCAGTACTTTCCGGTGAACGCCGTTATCGATCGCATCATGAACTTGTATCACAAGATCTTGGGTGTCACGTTCGTGAAGATTCAAAATCCCGATACGTGGAACCAGCAAGACGTTATTGCGTACAACGTCTTTGATTCCAAGAGCGGCAGGTTCATCGGAACGACGTACTTCGATTTCTTCCCGCGCCCTGGCAAATTCGGTCACTTCGCGAACTTCCCGATCCTGCCGGCTCGCCGTTTGGCGAACGGCAGCTACCGTCCGCCGATCGCCGTGATCCTCGGCAACTGGCCGCGGCCGGCAGCCGGTGCGCCTGCGCTGCTCTCCCACGACGACGTCGTGACGTTCTTCCACGAATTCGGGCACGATCTCGCGGCGCTGCTTGCAACGGCGCCGTACGAAACCCTCAGCGCCGGGTTCCGTCAGGATTTCGTCGAGGCGCCATCGCAAATGCTCGAAAACTTCATGTGGCAACCATCGATCCTGAAAGAAGTGAGCTCGAACGTTAGCACCGGAGCGCCGCTGCCGGACGATCTCATCAAGAAGATGGTAGCCGCGCGTTACGTTAACGAAGCATACTTTACGGTCGGGCAAATCAAACTCGGCTTGGTCGATATGACGTATCATACGTCGGGGCCGCACGTCGATACGACGGCGGTGTGGGCGCAAATCTCAAAGCAATACACACCGCTCGAGATGGCGCCGGGCACCCATCCACAAGCGTCGTTCGGACATCTGTTCGGCTACGATGCCGGATATTACGGCTACCTATGGGCGCTCGTGTACGCCCAAGACATGTTCACGGCGTTCCAAAAAGGCGGGCTCGAAAACCCGGCCGTTGGTGCACGGTACCGCCAAATGATCTTGCAGCCGGCGCGAACGCTGGAGCCTGACGTGGAAGTGCGCAACTTCCTGGGACGCGCAATGGATCCGTCCGCGTTTTATCAGCAGTTCGTAACCACGCCGGCGCAACCGGTTTCAGGTAACCCGTAGAGATGAAGCATCGCGCGTTCCCCCAAACGCGCGATGCTTCATACAGACTAAGGCATCAGGTTAAAAAGCACCGGCTGGAAGAGTCCCGCTTGGTCGAGCGGAGCTAACCCGTAACCGGCTTCGATCGTTCGCAGAAGCGCGTAATGGTTTGCTTCGTTGGCAATTTGCAAGGCATGCGTATAGCGTGGCGTGACGACGATGGTCGGCACATGACCGCCGCCTCCGACAAACGTGACGCAGCAGCCGATGTTGCTTGAGTAATCGTTTTCGTCCCACGTCAAGAAGATGACGGAGTTCGACGTGAACGAGGGTGAGTGCATAATCGTCGTCACGAGCGTCTGCACGTAATTATCGCCTGCGCGTAGCAGAGCGTCACCGCTCGGACACGTTGATGTCCCATGCATATCGTGGCACTGATCCGGAGCGATGAATACGAAGCGCGGCGCCGTGGCCGGATTGCTGAGCGCGGCCTTGAGCTGCGTCGCGCTGTTGTCCAACGGCAAAATGTGGTCGCGACGTGCGGCGTTGGTCGCGATGTCCGTGTAATAGACAAACGGGTTGTGTTTTTGCGCGTAAAGGACCGGCCCGGTAGCCGGATAGCGAACGCCTAGGTATCCCACTGTGGGCATCGACTGTTCGTATGCCACCCATGAAATATGCGCCGACTCCAATTGGTCGACTAAGTTTTTATATGGAATGGAATGGCATCCGGCACCGGGGGAAGGAACGGCATAGCAACTTGCATTGTCGTCGTTGATGTTATTCGTCGATCCGCCGGTGAGTGCAAGATAGTTCGGCAGGCTAGGGTGAGTAACTCCAAAGTAATCGGTTTCTAAACCGTAATGGAAAGCGAGGTTGGTTATATACGGCGTGTCGAGATTACCTGACGGGTCGGCGTGGCCGATCACGTCATCGTAACCTTGGTTTTCCATGTAAATAACGAACGCTCTATTTACTGATGTGGTATTCGCTCGAACACTTGTGGCCGAGGCTAGTACCGCGAAAAAAGCAAACAGAAAAAGCGCGCAGCGGCTTGCCCGTAGCATCATGTGATACAGATACCTTTCTATCGCGGGGGTGCGATGATATCAGTATCGAGCTTCGTGTTTAAGTCACCATTATCAAAATCGAGTAACTTATTGTGATGTCGAATGCTTGCTCGCTGCGATGATATGCGGCGTGATGATCACAAAGAGATTTGTGCGTGTCGATGTATCGTGTCGCGTTCGAAACAGCCCGCCGATGATCGGCAAATCCCCGAGCACGGGAATCTTCGACATGTTGCTGATCTCCTCGTCGCGCAGCAAGCCGCCGATGACGAACGGCGTTCCGTCGGCGACCGTCGCGCTGGTTGTCGCTTGCCGCAAACTTATTTGCGGCACATTACCTTGCGTCGTCGGTACATAGGCCGTTACACTGGAGACTTCTGCGAAGATGTGCGAGGTGACGTTTCCATCAACCGTAATGCGCGGCTGGATCTGTAAGTTCACGCCGACCGCAATATAATTTGTTGTCACCTGGGTGACGGTCGGAGAGCCTGGAAAGATCGTCGTCTGAATAATCGGCAGCGCATCGCCGGTGAGAATTTGCGCGGACATGCCGCTGAGCGCGAGGACGCGCGGCGTCGCGAGGATCTTGCCGCCACCTTTGGCAATGGTCGCGAACAGATTCGCTTGCAGTGTAGCGCGAAACACCGGCATTTGCCCACTGACGATCTCCGCACCGCCGCTGACAACGGGCGACCCTGCGCCGGTTGACAGTTCCAAGCCTAAGTCACGCGCTGCCGTCTCACTGAGCTCGACAACCTGGCACTCGAGCATGACGCTTTGCAGCGGCACGTCGATCGCTTGAATGACCGCCTTGTACTGCGCAATCTGCTGCGGAGTGCCTGACAGGACGATCGCGTTCAGCCGCCGGTCAACTGCGATATTGTCGTTGAGCTTCTCGCCGAAGCTTTGGGGCTGCGAAGGCTGCGCGAGGTTGCTGTACGTTTGCTGATTCTGTAGCGGCTGAGCACCGTTCGCAGAGGAAGGCAACGTGAAGATCGAGCCTTGTGTTTGAAACAAATCGTTCGGTGTCATCTGTTGGCCGGCTACGAGAATACCGGCGACCTCGCTTACGTCGGCGTATTTCAGTGGAATGACCTCGAACGAGGGCGCGTTCGCGGACTGCGCGGTGTGCACTTGCGGCTGCTGCGTACGTTGCACCGGGCTGCGTCCCGAATCTTTTAGGACTATCGTGATAGTAGAACCGGACTGCGCAGCTGTTGCGGTTACCAAGCCGGTCAAGTGAAACGTCGCGTAGAGCTGCGTTCCGTTCGCCGTGAAGTCAAAACTACTCACGCTGCCGGTCGCGTGCGCGAGCACGGGCGGCGGAGATGCAACGCTGGTATTGGGTAACACCAGCGCGATATCGGTTGTGCCGGCACCTATGAGCTTCCAGCCGGCGATAGCCGCGCTGGAGGTAACAACAATTCGCGTTTGATGTGCGGCCGTTTGCACGACTCGCACGTCGTTGACTTGTGAAGCCACCGTTGCCGCACCGAGCAAAAGCGGCAGTGCAAGAAAAAGGCAAAACGCCTGCCACTCATTGCAATGTTGGCGCATCGTGCCATGCGATTACCCGCGCTACATTATGGTGCACTTAAGACACAAGCCAAGCAAGCATGTGCGGCGGCGAACCTGCTGAAGCTGAAAACGGCATCGCGTGGTTTGGGTTGAATACACCGACCGTGCTCGACGATTTTCATCCACTGCTTCGAGAGTGGTTCCAGGCTCGTTCCTGGACACCGACGCAGCCGCAGGTTCAAGGCTGGCCGCTGATCCGCGCCGGCCACGATGTGCTGATTTCCGCGCCGACCGGCTCCGGAAAAACGCTCGCTGCCTTTTCTATTTGCCTTGACGAGCTGGTGCAACGCGCGAGCACACAGGGGCTGCCCGACGAGACGCTCGTGGTCTATGTGTCGCCGCTCAAGGCGCTCACGAACGACATTCGCAAGAATTTGGAAATTCCGCTGAGCGAAATGATCGAGATCGCGCAGCAGCGCGACTTTTCACTCTCGCAGATCCGAACGGCGGTGCGCACCGGTGATACGACGACCGTGGAGCGCGCGCGCATGCTGCGCAAACCGCCGCACGTGCTGGTCACGACGCCGGAGTCGCTCTTCATCCTGCTGACAGCTGAAAAATCGCGCAAGCTGTTCACGAACGTTTCCACCGTCATCGTTGACGAGATCCATGCCATGGCGGCCGACAAGCGCGGGTCCCACTTGTCGCTGACGCTCGCGCGGCTGGATCATTTGGTGCGCGAACATGGTGGACGCAAGCCGCAGCGCATCGGCCTTTCGGCAACCGTGCGTCCGCTCGAAGACGTTGCGCGGTTCTTGAGCCCCAGCGCAACGATTGTCGATGTCGGCAGGCGGCGCGAGATGGATCTGTGCGTCGAAGTGCCCCGCGACGAGCTCGGACCGGTCGCCAGCAACGAGATGTGGGCGGAGATTTACGATCGCGTTGCGGACCATATCCGCGCACAGCGTACGACACTGGTCTTTGTCGGCACGCGGCGCATGAGCGAGCGTGTCGCATTCGCGCTCACCGAGCGTTTGGGTGAAGGCATCGTGATGCCGCACCACGGCAGTCTTTCGAAAGAGCAGCGGTTCACCGCCGAAAACCGGTTGAAGAACGGAGAACTGCGAGCGGTGGTGGCAACCGCGTCGCTGGAACTTGGCATCGATATCGGCACGATCGACCTGGTCGTGCAGCTCGGGTCGCCGCGATCGATTGCCGTGGCGTTGCAGCGCATCGGACGCTCGGGTCACTGGGTCGGTGCAAAGCCGCAGGGCCGCCTGTTCGCAACAACGCGTGATGAGCTGCTCGAGTGCGCGTCTCTAGTGCGCTCGATTCGTGCCGGCAAAATGGACGCGCTGCACATTCCTACTGCGCCGCTTGATATTCTTGCGCAACAAATCGTAGCCACAACGTCGACCGATGAGTTTGACGTTGACTCCTTATACGATCTGATCCGCACGGCGTACCCATATCGCGAGCTCGCGCGCAAAGACTTCGACGATGTGCTCACGATGCTCGCCGACGGCGTCGCCCACTCGCGTGGCAGAAGTGGTGCATTTTTGCACTTGGATCGCGTGAACGGCCGCGTGCGCGCACGGCGCGGCGCGCGAATGGCGGCAATTACCTCCGGCGGCGCGATTCCGGAAACGGCGAACTACAACGTCGTCGCCGAGCCGGAAGGTCACATCGTCGGAACGCTCGACGAAGATTTCGCCGTCGAGAGTCTGGCCGGCGACGTATTCTTGCTCGGCACGAATTCGTGGCGCATCCGCCGCGTGGAGCCGGGCACGGTTCGCGTCGAAGACGCGCACGGCGCTGCACCGACGGTACCGTTTTGGAACGGTGAAGGGCCGGGCCGCACGATCGAACTCTCGCACGAGGTTGCAGCGCTGCGCGCGAACATCGACGAGCGCAGCGACGCCGACGCGCAAGACATGCTCGTGCAAGAGTGCGGCCTGGATCGCGCCGGCGCGGAACAGGCGATTGCGTACGTTCGCGCAGGCAAGAAAATTTTGGGCGTTGTGCCGACGGATCGAACGATTGTCGCGGAACGGTTTTTCGACGAAGGCGGCGGCATGCAGCTCATCCTGCATACGCCGTTCGGCGCGCGCATCAACCGCGCGTGGGGCTTGGCGCTGCGCAAAAAGTTCTGCCGTTCGTTCAACATCGAGCTGCAAGCGGCGGCAACGGACAACGGCATCGTGCTCTCGCTTACCGATCAGCACGCGTTTCCGCTGGAGATCGTGTTCGAGTACGTAAAATCCGCGAGCGTAGAATACACGCTGACGCAGGCGCTGCTCGCTGCGCCGATGTTTGCAGCGCGCTGGCGCTGGAACGCGACGCGTGCGCTCGCCATTCTGCGCATGCGCGGCGGACGCAAGGTCGCCCCGCAACTCCAGCGCATGCGCGCGGACGATTTGCTGGCCTCATGTTTTCCGGATCAGGCGGCGTGCGCGGAGAATCTTACCGGTCCGATTCGCATTCCCGATCACGTGCTGGTGCGAGAGACCATCGACAACTGCTTGCACGAAGCGATGGATCTCGACGGCTTACTAGCAGTCCTCGGGCGCGTTGAGAGCGGAGAAATCCGCACGGCCGCCGTCGACACTCCCGAACCCTCGCCGTTTTGCCACGAAATCCTGAACGCGAATCCGTACGCGTATTTAGACGATGCCCCGCTCGAAGAACGCCGCGCACGCGCCGTGCAGATGCGCCGAACGATTCGCGACGATCTGGACGGCGCCGGAATCCTAGACGCAGCCGTCATTGCCGAGGTAGCGGAAGAATCGTGGCCCGTCATCCGCGACTCCGACGAACTGCACGATGCGTTGCTCACACTCGCGGTCGTGCCCGCCCGTGTCATCCTGAGCCTGCCGAAGGACCGCGAGCCCGTCGAGGGGTGGTTCAAACAGCTCGTAGACGAACGGCGCGCCACAACACTCCACGCAAACGGCATCGACTTCTGGGTCAGCGCCGAGCGTTTGCAGCTGGCAGACGTTGCCTATCCGCAAGCAACGCTCGATCCCCGGATCGAAGCCGTGCCACAATCCGATTTGCCGGAGCGGCAAGAGGACGCGTTCGCCGAGATCTTGCGCGGCTGGCTGGAATCCAGCGGGCCGTTGACCATTGATGAAATGACGCAACGTTTCGGCGTCGATCGCGCGATCGTCGAAGCGGCATTGATCCGTTTGGAAACCGAAGGGCAGTTGCTTCGCGGACGCTTCCGCGGCGGCGAGCAAGAAGAGTGGTGCAACCGCCGCGTCCTCGCGCGCATTCATCGCCGCACGATAGGGCAACTCCGCCGCGAAATAGAGCCGGTCACTGCCGCTGAGTATCATCGCTTCTTGTACCGTTGGCAACACGTCGCGCCGGCCTCACGCCTCCACGGACTCGACGGTACACTGCAAATCATCCGCCAGCTCGAAGGCTACGAAGTCCCAGCGGCGGCATGGGAATCGCAAATTCTTCCCTCGCGCGTTGCGTCGTATCGCCCGGAATACTTGGACAAGCTGTGCTACTCCGGTGAAATCATGTGGGGACGGCTCTCGCCGCATCCCGCTTTGTCTGTCGATGAAGCGGAAAACACGCGCCGCATTCGTCCTACGAAACTTGCGCCGATCTCGCTGTTTACGCGCGAAGACGGCGACGAACTGATCGTCCGCGACGATCTCGGAACAACGGGTCTCTCGCACGCGGCGCGCGAGGTGCTCGCAGAGATCGAACGCCGCGGCGCGCCGTTTTTCAGCGACATCGTTCGCGGCACGAAGCGGCTGCCGGCTGAAGTGGAAGAAGCGCTGTGGCAACTCGTCGCCGCAGGTCTGGTGACCGCCGACGGTTTCGATGCACTGCGTTCGCTCATCGATGCGAAACGGCGCCTTGGTGAAAAAGGCTTGCGTGCGCGGCCACGCTCGTCAAGTGGGCGGTGGACGCTGCTCACATCCACGACCGGACGCATCGACGCCGATAAGTTCGCACGCCGGTTACTGGCGCGCTGGGGTGTCGTGTTTCGCGACGTTATAGCGCGTGAAACGCTCGCGCCGCCGTGGCGTGAATTGCTGCTCGCACTTCGCCGCATGGAAGCGCGCGGCGAAATTCGCGGCGGGCGTTTCGTGAGCGGGTTCGTCGGCGAGCAATTCGCGTTACCGGAAGCTATCGATGCACTGCGCGCGTCGCGGCGGAATGCTGACGATGGCGAGGCGGTGAACGTCGGCGCGTACGATCCGCTGCAACTAAGCGGTATAATTTTGCCCGGCAAGCGGGAGCCGCTCGCCCTGTCGTCCTAAGGCTTCTGTATGCAAACAGCGCCTGAAATTATCGAGAATTTGCGCCTGCCCTCGCCCGGACCCAAACCGCTGGGCTTAGTGTTCGACGGCACGACGCTGTGGATGGCTAGCCGCGAAACGGATCGTATGTACGCCATCAATCCCGCGACATGGAATGCGCGGGACGAAGGTAAAGCGCCCGGCGGCCCATTCGGCATGACGCTCGTCGGCGATGAGCTGCGCGTTGTCATCGGCTTGGGTGAGAATCAGAACGATCGGTATATCTATCGCTTCGTTCCGGGCCACGGGTTCAAGAGCGATCGCGTCGAGTGTCCCGATCTTACCGGCGCGCACCTGGCCTTTGATGGCGACGTACTGTTCCTCTCGCAGGCTCATTACCGCAAGATTCTCGCGCTCGACGCCCAGGGAACAGTGGCGCATGAAATTGCGCTTGACCGCGTGCCGTTAGGCATGACGATCTTCGAGCGGAGTTTCTATCTGATCACGGGCGACAAAGAATTCGAAAACCTCGAGCTCACGAAAGTGGACGCGCACGACGAGGTACCCCGCACGACGACACTGGCCTCCATTCCGTTTGACGCGCGCGGCCTTACGTTTGATGGTTCGCGCTTTTGGACGAGCCACCGCGACAACAACCAGATCGTCGCCTTTACGGCTCCGGCGTAGGTGCGCGAGGAATCCGAGAAGGAGGTCGTTCACCGGCTCGAGGCGTTTTCGGATATCGTCATCGGCTTTAGCCTGGCGCAACTTGGATTGAGCCTGGTCATTCCGCGCCACGCGGAAGAACTATTTTCATCGGGCGCAGCGGCACGAGGCATGATTGCGCTCGCGATCACGTTTGCGCTGGTTTGCGCGGTGTGGTGGAGTCACCACCGGCTGTTCCGGTACGTGTTTGTTGCCGCGCCGGTGAATATTCTGGCGAACTTTGCCGCACTCGGCGGCGTGATCTTCCTGGCGTACTCCATGCAAGTGCTGGTCCACGTCGGGTTCTCGGATCGCATTGCATACGCCATGTATACCGGCTCCTATGCGTGGATTACGCTGCTCTTTGCATTCATGGCGTGGAACGGACTGCGCCTGCGCCGCGCTGCCCTCATGGAGATTCAGGTGCGGCAAGCGGTTCGCTTCGCATGGCGGATGTCGATCATTGGAGTTTGGTTGGCCCTCATGACATTCTGGGAGTCTACGCCGGTGCGCACAGCCGCTACGCCGTAACCCTGAATTTGTGATAACCGTATCAGGCGCTCGTATTCAACTTCGTGATCTAGCGGTCATTATCAGCGATTCGCTGGACGGCCGTCTTCCGGCTTAGCGTGCAAGACTACGAGCTTCGAGTCGTCGTTGACGGGCAGCGCGGTAATTTCGTACGAGATCTCTCCGTCGGTATTGAGTTCAACGCTTCCGCGCTTTTCGACCCACTGTTGACCGGGCAGCGGTAGGCGATGGTTCCCGGATGCCAGGCGCTCGTACAGATGCGAGGTATGACGCACGACGCCCGAGTCGTCGATTAACGCGGCCGCGACCGGCACATGACGCAACGCCTCCGCGAGCGCCATGCGTTGCTGTTCGCTGTTTTCTAGGCGTTGGCGGCGTTCGTTGGCGACGCGTTCCATCTCGTCGCCACGCGCGCCGAGCTCTTCGTTCGTTGTGTTGAGTTCCTCGACCGTCGCCTGCAGCTCTTCGTTGAGGGTTTCAAGTTCCTCGCTGGTCGCTTGCATCTCTTCGTTGAGCGTTTCGACTTCCTCGGCGGCCGCTTCGGCTTCTTCGGCGGCTATCAGCAGATGTTCGTTCGTGCTGCGCAAATCGTTGTTCGCCGCCGTCAATTCGGCGTTCGCTTCGAGCAGCGCGCGCTGGCGCTCGAGCAACTCATCATTCTGGCGCCCAAGGCGCCCGAGTTCCGCGCGGCTCGTCTCGCATTCGCGTTCGAGATCGTGTCTGCGCACCGCATCGGCCGTGACGTCTTGCAGTAGCACGATCACTCCGCTGTTGCGCGCATCTTTTTCGTCGCTTTTTCCGGATAGCACGATATCTGCAGGTAGCGCGTTTGATCGAGAGCGGCGTCTGAAACCATGATTTCATGCGGCGCGACGTTCTTTTGGTTGCGCAGCGCCTCGTCGAGCAGCGCTTTTAAAGCTTGCGGCGGCACGCCGGCAGCCAAGTGGATGAGGTCCTCGCCGATACCCTGTCCGTGTATGCCGAGCATGTGCCGTGCCGCTTGATTGATCGATTGAATATCGTACGCGCGATCGACCGCAATGACGCCTATCGCCGAATCGAACAGAAATGCGCCGAGGCGTTCGGTAAACGACCACCGCTGCGCGGCATCGGCAGGCCGGCGCGCCACGTTGAACGAGCGCACCGAGCTGCGCCGAAGCGAGGGCCGATCCGGCGGAGGAGCGCTCTCGCCAAACGCAGGTGCTGGAATCAATAGCCGTTCGCCCTGACGGCGGAAGATTTTGAGCATCGGGTGGATCGTTGTGAAATATTGAGGCAACGGGCTCGTCGTCTCGGATTTTCCGAGCACGAGATACCCGCCCTCACGCAGCGAAAAAGCAAACAACTGAAGCGTACGATGCTGCAAATCTTTTGTGAAATAGATGAGGACGTTACGGCAGAGAATGAGGTCGATGCGCGGAAACGGCGCCCGCTGTCCGAGGTCGTACTCACCGAAAACGGTCAGGTTGCGAATGCGTTTCTTGACCTGATACGCGTCGTCAATCTTCGTGAAGTACTTATCGATGAGCGCTTGCGGCATGTCGGCGAGCGCGAGCGAACTGTAAACGCCGCGGCGCGCAAATGCTATCGATTCGGCATCCAAGTCGGTGGCGAAGATCCGGATGTCGATCTCTTCCAATTCGTCACCCAGCACTTCGCCTAGGAGAATTGCCAGCGAATAAGCTTCTTCACCCGTCGCGCAACCTGCAGACCATAAACGCAGTTCGCGTTTGCGCCGGCGTGCTTCTTCCACAATCTCCGGCAGAATTTGTTCCCGAAGCGCTTTGTACAATGCGGCGTCGCGGAAAAAGCCCGTGACTTTAATCAAGAACGAACTCACGAGGCGCTGATAGGCCTCGGGATTTGCATTCAGATAGCGCATGTAATCGCTCAAATTGCCGCATCGCGCGGCGGCCATCAGCCGAGCTAAACGCCGGCGAATCGTCGGCGCTTTGTATTGCGTGAAGTCGATTCCACTGCGCGCGCGCAGTTGCACCAGAAACGCATGCAGCATTTCGTCGTCGAGCGGTGCGTCGGGACCGGCGACCATCGCCGCAAGCAACGTGCCAATCGATTCCGCATCGGTGCTGACGTCGGTCACAGTGGGCGGAATCGCGGACGGGAGCTGCGCAAACGCCGCCGTCGAAGGGTCTTGCGTGAGGATTGTTCCGCCGGCTTCTTTGACCGCAGCGGCGCCCGCGACCCCGTCGGTTCCCTCGCCGCTCAGCACGGCGGCGAGCGTACGGTCGCCGTACCAGCGCGCCGCGCTGACGAACAAAGAGTCGATGGGTCCGTACCCTTCTTCGGAATCCGGTACCAGCTCCAACGACCCGTCGTTGATGGCAGCATGGCGGCGAGCGGGTAAGAGGTAGATAGTGCCATCTGCGAGCGTCGTCGAGCCCTCTACCGGGATTACGTCCAGCGGCGTACGGCTCTTCAATTTGTCAGCGAGGCCGTCGCCTTGCGCGAGCTCGCATGCAACGACGATCGGTGCGTTCAGCGATTGCGGCAACGCCGCTGCAATGCCCTCGAGTGCCTCGCCGCTGCCCGCCGCCACGCGCAAAAACGCGCGCTCATGCGAACGCGGTGAACTCGAGCGCAATTGCGCC
>CAZERJ010000041.1:0-9166 GCA_964514445.1 uncultured bacterium
GAGGAGAGGGTGGGATTCGAACCCACGGAACCCGTGAAGGTTCTGCGGTTTTCAAGACCGCTGCATTAAACCGCTCTGCCACCTCTCCGCGACGCAGCCGTTTCAACGGCCGACGTTGCCAGCACCTGCGCGCGCGCCTCGTTGACGTCCACTGCGCCTGTTAAAATTGCATCGAGGAGCTCGCCTTGCTTGCGTGCGCGGATAGCGTGAACTTCGGCGCCTACTTCGTGCGCGACGGCTGAAAGCAGCGCAATTTCATCAGGCGCGTATGCCTCGCCGTTCGGCCGCCGCCGGCAAAGCAGTGCGCCGGTGAGTGCGCCTCGGATTGAAAACGGAAAGAGGTCGCCGTCCGTTCCGAGCACACTTTCACTCGCGCTCAAATGCACGGGCGCACGCGATTGGCGAAGGCGCACAAAGGCGAGATCGTCGGCATCAACGTCGATCGCGGCGTTGGGATCTCCGTATTGTGCAGAGCGGCGATATCCGTTTTCCGTACGTTCGTAAATCGCGGTGCCGGCTGCGCCGGAAGCTGCGGCGATCTCACGCACGCTGCGGTTAAGCAGTGCGCGCGCGTCTTCCATGAACGGCGCTTCTTCTGCCAAACGGCGTAGCGATTTCGCTGCTTCATGCTTTGCGCGGAATAGCGCCCGTTCTATCGACGTCTCGACGTATTTGTGAAGTGCGTTGAACGAGAACCCCAGCAACAGCGCCACGCTAACGTCAACGGCAATACCGACGCCACGGCTCGCTGCAAATTTGCCGAGCAGATCTTCGGTGAGAATGAAGACGCCGACGATGAATGTCGTGAGGACCGTAAAGACCAGCGTGCGATTCAACACGAAATTTACGTCGAACAAGCGGTGACGCAAAATCGCGTAGGCGCAGCCGAGCGGGAAAATCAGGACCGTGATCCACTCGAAGCCCGAAAGATGAATCGGATGCACGAGCAGCCGGTTGAGCAGATTCAACAGCACGCCCATACGGCTGAGCATGAATGCCCAGAACACCCAGCGGACGCGCTGCTTTGCCAGCCCGGTCGTGCCCACGTAGCTTAGAACGAAGAACGCGATGATCACCAGCTGCGATGCTGCGAATGCCGCGCCGGCGATCCACGGCTGAACGGCAATCGGCGAACATCCCTTGAACGCTTGCGCGGTTGCGCCAACCACGTTGATCAGCACCGACGGCAGAATCAAGATCGCCATACACGCGCGCGAGACGTATTTCACCCAGCGCGAGACGCCGCTGGCGACCGCTTCGACCGTGAGATAAAGGATGAACGGCGAGCACGTCCACAGCAGCGCGGTGAGCGCGCCGCCCGCGACGCGTCCCTCGGCGGGCAGTGCGCCCCACCACGCATCGGGTAATCCCACACCGACGCTCGCGCACCACGCGCCAAGGATCAGCGATGCGCGATCGGTGCCGCGCCACAGAAGCACGCCGGCTAGGACGATCAGGAAGAGTTTGAACGCCATCTGCGCGGCGAACGTGAGCCCGCGATCCGTATGCTGCAAGAGATACGGAATCCGAACGATCGAGCCGCCACGGCTCACCGCCAGCGTGATTTGCTCGCCGGCGCGGCCGGCTTGCGTGGGCGTGTAGTGGAACACGCCGGCCACGCGGCTGCGTAAATCCATGTCCGGTAGCCGGATCCGGTCACCGGCGCGTAGTCCGGCAGAACTATCCGCGGCCGACGGAACATCGACCCGGACCTCGCAGCGGAACGTTGAAGCCGCGACGGGACCAAACCGCGCGCTCAGCGGCCATGAAAACGCTTCAATTAAAACAACGGCCGCCGCAAACAGAGTGATACCGAGAGCAACCGCGGTCCGTGCCGGCATGAACCATGATTATGCGCGCAGCATGCGAAACTCTGCAAACCGCAGGTCACGCCTGAAGAGGAGACGCATATGCCTATTTCCAGAAAAAATTTTGTGGGCGCCGCGGCGCTCGGACTATCGGCAGCCTCGCTCTCCAAAGTCACGCCCGCGCTGGCCCAAGCCGATTCCGCCGAACGCACGCCGCTGCATTTTCACATTCTCAAGCAGCATGAATTCGATCATGCACAGATGCTGCAGACGCTCACGCTCGCAAAACCGCATAAACAAGTTTTTCAAAACAGCATCAACGTGCTGCTCGTGCCCGGTGTCGCTCAACTGTACATTCACATGCAGAACTCGATGAATGCGCACGAATTTTCGATGGGCTTCGGACGCGGCAGTTTGGCAACGCTTGGTGTGCTCATGGGTCCGGCGGTCGTTCTCGCGTTAAACGACGCGGTTTGGAAAAAGTACAGCATCGGTGATGCATTCAAATTGGCGTCGACGAATATGTATTACAAGGCGACGTCAAATCTAAAACTTACCGGCTCGCCCGACGATCCATCGAGCGTTTATCAAGACTGGAGCGCGCAGGCGGTCATGGCGCGCGGCGGAAAATTCATGGTGTGCCACAACGCAATGACGGCAGTTGCAGCAATGACGGCGCAAAAAGCGGGCAGTACACCACAAGCCGTGCTCGCCGATTTCGAAAAAGGCGTGCTGCCCGGTTTTCAAGTGGTTCCGGCCGGTGTTGCCGCCGTGCAGCTCGCGCAGCAACACGGCTATACGCTGTTTGCGGTTTAGCGGTTAGGGCTGGACGGGTGGATCGCTAGCGGGAAACGAATCCGCGTCAGCCTTGTCGTACTCGTCCAAACCTTCGTCCGCACCATCCTCGCGATCTTCGTCTTCGGGGCGTTCAACGTCACGGTCCATGACAGCAGCGTACCCAGATATGTGTACGGTGCTAAACACGCCGTTCGGCTATGGGCTGCTTGTGCGCTCCGACGGAGAGCGAATCGTCGAGAGCCGCTTTGCGCGAACCGCGGCGCGTGCGCGACCAGGCGATGCGGTGTTGCGTGAAGCCGGGCGTCAGGTCGCCGCATATTTTCGAAGGCGCCTGCGCCGCTTCGACCTGCCATTACACTTCGAGGGTACGGCGTTCGAACGCGCGGTCTGGACGTTCGTTTCACAAATGGAAACGGGCGAACTGATCTCTTACAGCGATCTTGCGCGTGCGCTCGAACAGCCGCGCGCAGCGCGCGGCGTTGCACGTGCGATGAGCCGCTCGCCGCTGGATCTTTTTATTCCGGCGCACCGGGTGATCGGCGCCGACGGCACCGTGCGCGGCGCAGGGCCGAACTCGATGCGCCGCAAGCTGCTTGCGTTCGAAGGAATCACTTTGCGATGACGATGAGCGCAAGCGCCCATCCTTTTTCCGTGCGTAAACGCGCTAAATAGCCGTCGTCAGTCCTGCCGTAAATGTGATATCCGGCTTGTAATGCGGCACGCACCGAGTGAAACACCACCACTCCGCTCATGCTCGAACACTGCCGTCAACGCGCGGCGAACTCCCTGTGGACAAGCGTGGATAACGGATCAGTTTCTGTGAACTATTTGGGGAAAAAATGCCGCCACTCCACCATGACGCCGCCGCCGTTGTTCCGGTCGGCCGCAGCGCCCGTGTTCGCGAACTGCGCGGAAAAATTAATCGAGCGCAAACCAAAGAGCAATTCGTTGCTCCCGTGAACGATGCCCCAGGCGACCTGTCCGTCGACTTCGGCGGCAACTTCAGGCTTGTCGACGCCCGCGTGCGGGATGCTATAGAAATAACGATCGGCGCCCGTTAGGCGTGGCGCTCCGCCGGCAACGACCTCGATGAAGTGATCGCCGTGCAGCGGTGCGCGATACATCAGTTCGTAGCGCACGCCGGAGAGCCGCGAGGCAACCACTTGCGAGAGATTCGGTAGCGGCGTTCTTTGATTTATGATCGTCTCGCCCACACCCGCCCACACGTGCGCGGACGGATCGATGGCGTAGCGGATGTTGCCGTTGAGCAAACTCAGCTGCGGCGTTGCGGCACCGTAATATGCCGACGGCGCTTGCGGCAACGACACAGGCGGAACGCCTTCCACGCGAAAGCCGAAACGATTCCAGCGCGCGCCGATTTCGATCAGCGCACCGGGGGCAACGCCACGCTGCGCACCGGCTTCATCGGTGTGAACGCCGGTGACGAACAGGCCTTGAATCCCCGCGAACACCGCAGCGATGAAAAAACTAACGCTTAGCAGCATCGATCAGCACGATCCCGCGAGCGTTGGAGTGCTGAAATTGATCGAGCGCCGCAAGTGCGCCGCCGATCGGCGAGGCAGGATCGGTCGCCTGCGTCAGCGTCATGCCGATGCGAGCTTTCGCCTCGTCGTCGATCGGTCCGCGCATCACCGCGGGCAGCGAACGATATCGTGCAATCATTCCGAGGACGGCGCCGAAGCGCCGGTTGACGCGCTGCGGATCCATGACGATCACCAGAACGCCATGTGTTTTGCCGTTCACGTCATGCGTGAACGCGCCGTAATCAACGCCGTACTGTTCGGCCTGCGTGCGTTCGTTCGGATTGTTGCCGCGTTCGACGGACGAATATCCGGGCGGCGGGACCGACATCAAGTGCGTGACCCAATTGGAAAGCTGCGTGAAACCGGCGGTGCTGGAAGCGATGACTTGCGTGCCCGTGTACGTGCCGCTCCCCTGGGAGAACACGCCGCTCGTGCTATTCACCTGCACGTTTTGCGTAAACGTGTGCGTGCCCACAACCTTTGCGCCATCGTAGAGCGGAAATGAAGTTGTGTTCTTCAGCGGCGGTGCCGGCGCGGGGCTCGCAGCGGATGACGATCCAGTGCCACCGGTGCAACTTGAAAGCAAGACGGCCACAGATGCCGCAAGCAGAACCTTTTTCATCACGCGGCGCCCAGTTCGAGGAGAACCTGTGCGGGCCCCGTAAGCTGACGCTCGAAGGAGTACTGTACGCATGCCGCTTGGGGAGTTTTGGCCCCGGTATCTGGCCGCGCATCGCGATCCGCGAACGCGCCTCTTCCATGTTGCCGGCACGCTTGCCGCTACTGCGTTGATGACAAGCGCCGTGGTTGCGCGAAAACCCTGGCTTGCGGCCGTGGCGCTGGCCGCCGGATACGGTCCGGCCTGGTTCTCGCACGCGTTCTTCGAGCGCAACAAACCCGAGACGTTCAGCGCTCCGCTGCAGTCGCTCGCAGCAGATTACCTGATGGCGTACCACGTGCTGCGCGGCACAATCGATCAGCAACTCGCACCTGCGGCGAGCGAAGAGTAGATGCAACAAGACGAACGGCTCTCGTACGGCAGTTATCTCAGAGTTCCCGAGCTGCTCTCGCTTCAGCAGCCGCTCTCCTCGCCCGCTCATCATGATGAGATGCTGTTCATCGTCATTCATCAAGTGTACGAGCTGTGGTTCAAGCAGATCTTGCACGAGACGTCCGCCGTCATGCGCGATCTCGATGAAGATGAGCTGCTCGCTGTCGCGAAACATTTCCGGCGCATTCACACGATTCAACGCCTTCTCGAACAGCAGATCGACGTGCTGGAAACGATGACGCCGCAAGAGTTCAACGCGTTTCGCGATCATCTCAATCCTGCGAGCGGATTTCAGTCGATTCAGTTTCGCGAGCTCGAGTTCGTCGCCGGCGTGCGGCGCACCGAAACACTGGCTCACATCCGTATGGATGACGCGCAGCGGGCGCGCCTGGAAACACTGCTGCATTCGCCGTCACTCTACGATAAAGTCAAAGCCGTACTCGAGCGGCGCGGGTACGACACACACGATCATGATGCGCTTATCGAAAGTTTCCGCCGCATTTACAACGATCCGCGCAGCGCGTACGACTTGTATCTTCTGCTCGAAGATTTGATCGAGTTCGACGAACGTTTTTTGCTCTGGCGCGGACGGCACATCCGCATGGTCGAGCGCATGATCGGCGCCAAGCGCGGTACGGGCGGTTCGATGGGCGCCGCCTACTTAGCGACGACGCTGGAGAGCCGGTTCTTTCCGGAGTTGTGGGAAGTCCGCACGCATTTAGGCAAAGGATACGGCGATGCTTAACATGACCGCCGCGCGCGAACGCGATCGTTTTCCGATTCTCGAATCTTCAACGTATCTGGTCAGTCACTCGATGGGTGCGGCGCCGTTGGGTGCGCGCGACGCGTTGGATCGTTATTGGAACGATTGGGCCACCGACGGACCGGAAGCCTGGGAACGCTGGCTGCCGGAGATCGCGGTCATCGCCGACGGCATCGGCGAGATTATTAATGCTGCGCCGGGCTCCGTCTTTTTAGGACCGAATGTGTCGGCCTTGCAAGCGGCGCTCGCATCGTCGCTGCAGTTTACGCCGCAGCGCAACGAAGTCGTATACGAAGCGCTGCAGTTTCCATCGCTCACGTACGTGTGGACGGAGTGGCAACGCTTCGGCGCACAGCCGCGCATCGTACCCTCGCATGACGGCCGCACGGTGGATACGCAAAGCATCATCGATGCGATTACCGAGAAAACGGCAATCGCCGTACTCTGTCATGCGTACTACGTCTCCGGTGCGCTACAGGATGTCGAAGCGATTCAACGCCATTGCCGCACCACCGGAACCCTGCTGTGCGTCGACGCATATCAAACGACCGGCGTGTATCCGTATGACGTTACCGCTATGGATCTCGATATTGTCACCGGCGGAAGTCACAAGTGGCTCTGCGGTGGTCCGGGATGCGGCTGGATCTACGTGCGTCCGGATCTGCAGGATCGGTTCGAACCGGCCGTCACCGGATGGATGGCGCATGCGCGTCCGTTTGCATTCGAGCCGGCGCCGATGACGTGGCACGAACAGATGTACCGCTGGGGCACGGGAACGCCGACCATTCCCGGATATTTGGTTGCAAAGCCGGGTCACAAGCTCATCAAGCAGATCGGCGTTCGGAACATCCGCGAGCACAACGTTCGTCTCACCACGCGCCTTGCGCAGGAAGCGCTCCACCGCGGTTTGACAGTGAACACGCCGCTGGATCCGCAGCGCCGCACGGGATGGATCGGCATCGATTTCGACGGATCGCAAAACGCGTACAAGGCGCTCGTGCAGCGGCGCGTTTTTGTGGATTACCGCCCCGGCTGCGGTATCCGCGTCAGCCCGCATTTTTACACGACGGATGACGAAATCGATCGCTTCTTCTCGATCTTGGACGAACTGCGGCGATGAACGACGAAATGCTGGTCGACCATCGTGACGTAGGCGCCGCATTCCGGCGCCTTTCGCTTCCTGTGGGGCTTGCGCTGCTGGGCGATCAGCTCTTGGGCATCACCGACACGATCGTCATCGGCAGCATGGGCCCCGTCGCGCTCGCCGGCGCAACGGCGGCAACCACGGCGTTCGTTGCGCTCAGCTTCACGGTGATTGGCTACATGAGCGGGTGCGGAATTATTTGTGCGCAGCGCATCGGGGCCGGCGATATGAATGGCTTCGGCCGAGCGGTACGCGCCGGGATGCTGGTGCCGCTCGCCGCCGCGGTTTGCGTTTGTTTGATTGCAACGTTCGGCGCGCACGCAATCCTGCACGCAATGATCGGCAATTTGCCCAGCGCGGGCGCCGGCGCAGCGTATCTTATGGTGCGTTCCTATTCGCTCATTCCAATCGCCGTATCAGGCATCTTGATCACCTCGCTCGGTGCTGCGGGCAATCAAAAGCTCGGCGTGTACCTCCTCGCGCTAATCAACGGCATTCACATTCCCCTCGTGCTCATTTTGACGTTGGGATGGTTCACGCACCATCCATTCGGCGTTGCAGGCGCCGGGATGTCCTCGCTGTTTTCCGAGGCGATCGCGTGCGTGTATGGCGTCTGGTATGTGTGGAAGCGCAAGCAATACCGCATCTTTGCGAATGCGCAGTTCAACGTGAAGCTTGCGGTGCGCTGCGCGCGGCTGGGAACACCCGAAGCGGTGTTCTTATTTGCGATGATGCTGCCCGACACAGTCATCGTCACGTTGCTGGCGCCGCTGGGCGCGCTGACCGTCTCGGCATTTCGTGCGCTGGTTGTCGCTTCGGATCTGACGTTCGTCGTGCCGATTCCGCTTCAAGGTGCGGTGCAGACCGTGATAGGTCAGCGCTTAGGCGCGCGCGACGTTGATGGCGCGCAACACTTTTTCGCCCGCGCCCGCACCAGAGCGGTGTGGATCACGACGGGTGCAGCCGCGCTGGCAGCTGCGCTAGCGTGGCCCGCCGCGTATCTGTTTACGTTCAGTGCGCAGGTCGCAAGCGCGGCGGCCGCGCCACTGGCGCTGCATATGTCCACGCTGCCCCTCAAAGGCTGGGCAATGGTGTCGATGGCGCCGATTCGGGCGTCGGGCGATACGCGCTTCTCAATGCTCATCGGCATTGTCACCAGCGTGCTGGTGATTCCCGTTGCCTATCTGGGCATCAAGGTTTTTCACTTTGCGCTTTGGGGCGTGCCGCTCGCCTGGATCTTTGCATGGTCCGCACGCGCGGCGATTACAGCGGTGAAACTGCGCTCGGCGTCGTGGACGCGCCGCGAAGTTATTTCAGCGTAAAAATCCGCCGAGCGTGAAAAACCGGTTCGCGAGGAGATCCTAGCGCCGGCCGTGCGGTTAAGCGCACGTGTGGGCCGCGATGGCGCCTCAGTCGTTCAGCAGCTGCGCGAAGAGTCCTTGAAACTGCGAATGCACCGCCCCGTTTGAGGCTAAAACGCTGGGGCCGTGCACATCGAAGGGCGATCCATCAACTGCGCTAACGGTTCCTCCAGCTTCGCGCACGAGCAGTGTGCCGGCAGCCACATCCCACGGTTCCAAGTCGAATTCCCAAAACGCATCGAACCGCCCCATCGCGGTGTATGCAAAATCGAGCGCTGCTGCACCGTCGCGCCGAACGGCTTGCGCGTGACGAGAGGCGTGCGCGAAAAACGGCGCATTCGTTTCATAGTCGTACGGTTTGAAGCCGGTCACGCACATTGCATCCGCGACGCGCTGCACGCCGGAAACGGCGATCCGCCGACCATTGAGAAAGCTGCCGCCGCCGCGCGAGGCGGTGAAACACTCTTGCATCATCGGAGCATAGACAACGCCGCATTCCAGCGTGCCCTCGCACTCGTACGCAATCGAAATACAAAACAGCGGGTACGCGTGTGCATAGTTCGTCGTGCCGTCGAGCGGGTCGACGATCCAGCGTTCGGTGGAGCTGCCTTCGCGCACGCCGCCTTCTTCGCCGAGGATCGCGGCGTCCGGAAATTTCTCGCGCAGAAGCGCTACGATCGTCGCTTCGCTCGCGCGA
>CAZERJ010000041.1:9266-21184 GCA_964514445.1 uncultured bacterium
GCGTGCAGCAGCAACCGCTGTTTCCAGCGCGTCGACCACTAATTACCGATAAACGTGTACACGATTGTGGACTTGTTGCCCGTTCCAATGGCTTCCGTGCCCATATTCACTTCCAAATTCACGAGCGCTTGCCACGAATCGCGCGAGGCCGCAATACCGGAACCGGTGTTCATGACTTCGAGTCCCGGACTGGTGGACGGAATAACCGTATACGTAGTGTTGTTGAAGGTCATGCCGGATTTCGGCTCGCAGCTGTTCGTGCACGCACCTGCACGCGTATTGTCGAGTTCCGTGACGAGCTCGTTCGTAAACGCGCCGCCCGTCGTCGCCGGATTACAGCTCGTTCCCACCGTGAATCCACTGCAATAGACGTACAGCTGCCAGCCTTGATTTGCACCGGCATCGGTATTGATACTCACCAGTAGCACGTCCTGACCGGCTTTCACGCTGCTGTTCGACACCGTGCCGAAATCGACGACATTCGTGCTTTGGTTGAAAGAGCAACCGGCACAGTTCACGCTCGGCGTTAAGCTATACGCGCCGTCAGCCGGTGTAAAATTCGACGGATTTACCAGCACTGAAAGGCTGGCCGTTTCGATCACTTGCATGATCGTGTCGGTCGTCCAATTTTCGGCCGCAGTGACCGTGTTATTCACCGTTGTGGGGAACTTGTACGAGTCGTTCACGGTGTACGGCGCTTTCGCATCGAAATTGATCGTAATTGTCGATCCGGGCGGAATCGAGCAGCTCCCGCCGCCGATGGCGATACCGCCATTGCTCCCTGTGTTCGAAGCACTGTACGTTCCGTTGTACGTAATGCCGTTGACCGTTCCACTGGGCTGCGCTGAAACCGTGCAGCCATATGCGGTACCGCTAATAGAAGGCGTGTTCGTGATTGTCCACGGCGTGCCCGTTCCGCCGGTGTTGGTGCCGTCGTTGGGGGTAACAACGCTGATGTCTTTACCGGGAATTTCGATGATCGCCGAGGTGATGTTGTTGCCGGCAGCGCTGTTATTTTTGATCGTGTACGTGAAGGCGTTGCCGTACGTGTTGTTGGAGTCGGCGCCGACTTGCGGTGAATTCGGTGAATTAACGCTGCTCGCTGTGGGGTATCCGTTCGCGCCCGTAAAACCGGCAGCCGCGGCAACACTGGTAACGGAAAGATTAAAGGTGTGCGCCGCGGACCACGCATTGCCGTTGGCGCCGTGAGCATACATGGTCGCCGTCACGGTGCCTGCACTCGCCGGCGCTTGCATATTCGCGGTCACCGAGAACGTTGCGCCCGGTGCGAGGCCAGACGCCGTCACCGTCGAGGAGCCGCACAAGCCCGCCGAATAGACGCTGGCTGGTGGCGTTGACGACGGCGGTCCGCCGGTAGAAGCGTTGCTGAAATAGCCTGTGCAGCCGCTCGGACCGAACCAGTAGCGGGTAATGCCGCTCGAGGGCGTGTTCGTTTGTTCGCCCAAAAACGTCCAGCCGCTCGTCATATTCGAATACGAACTGAGGCTGCCGTTTCCGAAACAGTCCGCGCCGGAGGTGCCGTTGGCGCATGGCAAATCGATTGTGATGGCGTCGATATAATCGGGAAGCGCATCCTGCGCGGTCGACGTGTTCTGAACGTTGATCGTCTCTGAATTGTTCGTGCTCAGGCCTTGAGAGGTGGGCGAGAAGCCCGGCGTAATCAAGTTGCCGTTGAACGAGTATGCACCAATTGCGAGCGAGTCGTACGAGGTGGTGTTCGGCGCGTACGCAGCGACTGTGCTCGCAGCCGACATGCCGAACGACGTCGGCTTCAGCGCTTGCACGCTCCAGTCCGAGAAAGCAAACGACGACGGCGGATCGGGATAAGCGCGAATGTAAAACGTTTGCGATCCTCCCGGCGCGATGCCCGCGTTACTGCCGCTGGTCTGAATGCAGAACGTCACGGACGTCACGGTGCCCGGACATGTCGTGGTCGTCCACGTGTTCGTTCCAACTGACGGCGGCGTGTTGTCCGTGGTCACCGGCGTGCTCGTCGATCCCGGTGAGTACGAAGTCGGCATGGAAATCTGGAGCTCGGTAATGTTGCCGCTACCGCCGGTTGACCCGTTGGTTACGGTGAACTGCCATTCTTCGGCGTACGAGCTGTTGCTCTGAGTGAACGGCAAGCTCGCGGTGTAGGTCATCTGCGAGCTGTTGGTACGATATCCGTGCGTTTCTTGACCTACGTGCACGATCGAATTGTCATAATAGCCATAATGCGTAACGCTCGCGGTACCTTGGTACTGGTTGCCGAAGCCGTTCGTGAAATACACCAAGTTGCCGGCGTACGTTTGAGTGTTCGATGAATACGAGAGCCCGTGCGTCGGTAAGACGTTCGTCGTCCCGGAGCACGTGCTGGTGCAATGGCTGCCGACGCCGTTGGTGAACGTGAGGTTTGAAATCGTCAGACTTGCGTTCGCAGCGAGCGAATTTGACCCGGCAGGCGTAGCGATGATCGTGCACTCGCCGTGCGCGGGGTTCAAAAGGCAATCGTTATGGACGTTCCACGTATTTCCGCTCGGCTGGTCGGTAAACGTCGTGCTTTGGCAATAGCCGCTGGCACAGCTGAATCCGTCTTGCGTGCCCGTGGTAACCTGCGGGACTCCATTGATTGCAACCGTGATACCGTTGGCGCCGGTGTCGAAATAGATCGCACTGATCGAGTCGCCGTTTCCGCTGCCATACAACTGGTCGCCATCGTTCGCGAATTTCAGATCGGTGCCCGCGGTGCCGCCGCTCGGCAAGACCAGCGCTGTTCCCGACGGGTTGGTAAACGACGTAACGACGTTATAGCCTAAAATCTTGAACGCTTGCGAAGCATCGACGTTGCCGCTTGGGTTACGCAGTTGGACCGTATAGACGTTGCTGATAAAGTTCGATGGTGCTTGCGTGTTTGAAAACGTCCAGTTGAGGGTGAGTCCACCGGCGGACGTTGATGTTTGCGTGCCGGATTGCACAACATAGCCCGTCGGATCGTGAATCGTCCAGGTGTAGCTCTTACTCGCGGCAAGACCGCTCGCTGAAAGGCTCCAACCCTTGTCCGATTGCTCGGCCGTGTTGTCGAATGCGAAGATAGACGAAACGCCCGGACTTGGAGTTGCGGGCGTGACCAGCAAACCCGTGACGGCAGCGTTGCCGGCGACCGGTGTGAGCGCGATATTTCCGCTCGCGCCCGATGCAGTGATTGAAACTTGGCGCATCGCAAGGCGCGTGCTGGTCGTGAGGTCGTAGAGAACGACCGCGTACGTGCCGGTGGGAACGCTCGTCGAGAGCGGCCACACGGCCGTGATTGCTGCAGAACTTTGCGCGCCGACAACGGCGGTGATGCCGGCAGACGTGGTGGGATCGCAACCCTGCGTCGCGCTCGGCGTACCCGGCGGAGCAATATACTCGCAGAATACCGGCCCTTGCGTCGATTCGATGTACACGACGTAGTTCTGGCCTTGCGTAAGCCCCGCGGCATTGATGTACACGTTGGTCGTGTTACTGGCGGTAAACTGCGTTTGCGGTGTGGTAGCCGCACTATCCGCGTACGTGCCGAAAACGTTGACCGCACCAACCGAAACATACACGACCGTAGCCCACTTGCCCGCCGTCTTGTCATACACGGCGAGAACATACGTGCCAACCGTCGCAAGGACGCTCGAAGGGCACGTTGTCGAGGAGTCGCAGTGGATGTTGCCGTTGCCGCCACCGTAGGTCACATCGACCGCAGTGGCGCTCGAGGTCTGAACGTTCGCGTTGATCGTGACGAAATAATCCTGATACGTGTGGCCGCTGGGCATGTTCTGCGCCTGCCACTCAATATCGCAATTCGTCGGCAACACGGTGCCGACGGCAGAGGCACAGCCCGACGTGGCAGCATCGGCAACAAATGCAATCGTCGCGCCATTGGCCGCCATGCGGTGCATCTTGCCGCCCTTGGCAAAATACGCCGTGTTCTGCGGCGTCTGAGCGGGAAGCTGCGGCAGCGTCCAAAGCGGAACGACTTTCGCCGCATAGTTGCCCAAAGCGGTCGCCGCCGGTTGCGGCGTCGCAAAGATCTTCGGCGCGTGGGACGGCAAGCGGTGCACCACGCCGCCGGTCACTTGCGCAAACGTGACGGCGCCCATTACCGCAGCAGATGCGGCCGTAACGATGCAAGCTTTCCAAAAGCGCTGCAACCGCATTACCAGTACAACGTATAGACCGCAGTGGTGCTATACGAGCCCGTCTTGACGCTGGAAGGGACGGTGAGCGTCAAATCGACGCAATACGTTTTGGTATTCGCGCTCGAGACGACCGGCGCCCAAGCACTCGGATAAACATAAAGCGGCGTTGCCGTCGGCTGCGGTGTCGAAATATAGACGTTATCCGCGAGATCGTTGCCGGGCCACGTTCCCGAAATGAAATCGTTTGCTACACCCTGGCGAATTGTCCAGCTCGAGATCGTTGCGGCGTTCGATGTCACCGTAAAGACGCATGACGCCGTTACAGGCGTGCCGGCGGTAGCGTTCATCGTAACGTTTGTCTGGCTCGTCACCAGCAGGGTTGCGTTGGGATTCGGCGTGACCTCGGCTTGAACGCGAACCGCGCCTTGGTTTTGCGCGACGAGCGTTGAGATGTTCGTGGCGCTTGCATCAACGGACGGCTGCGAGCCTTTGGCGCGCAGCGCGATGCGCGCTGAAATCTTGCCCGGCGCCTCCGTATCTGCCGGCGCATTGACGCGGCCTAGCGGGTTCGTCACGTTCACCAGGATGTACACCGTCTGCTGCGCGCGTTGTTGCTGCGCAATGCCTCCGAACGAAGGACGTCCGAGAACGAGGAGTGCTGCAAGGGCGACCAGTGCCGCATACGAAGCGCGAATTCCAAGCCGTTTCATCGGCCGACCACCGTGTAGACGATCCACACGTAGTATTGCCCGGCGCTTGCCGAGGGCGGAACGTGCAGTTGGTAATCGTAATAGAGATCGCCGTTCGCTGTTGACAGCGTTGAAATCGGCGAGGGAAACGAGCCGTACGTGATCGACGGCGCGGTTGCGAAGCTGTTGCCGCTCACGGTACCGGCCGTTTTCGAAAACGGCAAAGCAGAAGAGAAACCGGTGTTGCTATCGCCCGAACCGCTCGTCGAGCTGAGGTAGTACACCGTTTGATTAATGGCCTGCGTGGTGTTGTCCGCCGTATTGACAAAATCCGCGGCGCCTTCACCGTAGACATTCACGCCGCTGGGATCGTTGCTTTGCACGTTCACGTGCACGGCATATTTGTACAGGTAATTCGTTCCCGAAAGCACGTCGCCGAAGTCGATCGCGCAACCGTTCAGGCATGCACCGGCGGCCGGCGCGGGCGTAGGCTGCGTACCGAACACCGCCTTCACCGGACCGTACCCACTGGCATAATTCGGCGTCACCGACATCTTCACGATGGTCGCCGCATACCAGTTCGTCGTTACGGTTTGGGCAAGCGCGGGAGCACTCGCAAACGCAGCGTATGCTGCGATCGTCGCGAGGACCGCACGTGAGCCAATCCTTGCTCGCACGCCTCTTGGCACTCCTTTTGCCTGCTGTCTACTTCTTATTTCTTGTCGTAATCGATCTGGCCGCCGGTTTGCGTCTTGCCTCCGTAGTCAATGATCGCTACGACTTGATATTTGCCGGGGGGAAGCGCGGTACCGGAAACCTCGATGAGCCTTTCACCGCCGCGCTCGACGAGCATCTGCTTTTCCATTGCAATGGTTTGCACGACGCTCTCTCCGCGACGCACTTGAATCTGCCCGTTCAAATACAAATGCGTATTTCCTAAGTTCTGAAAAACCACGTGGTAGCTTTGTCCGCCCGAGGCGCTCACTACGCTCATCTTCTTGATCGCACCGTCGCGTTTGACCGTCCCGGGAATGGTAGCATAGATTTTCGTTGCAACGCGTACCGAGAGAGCTACCGTGTTCGCTTTACGCGTCGGACGGGTTTGGAAGAAGACCACTCCAGCATATTCGCCGCTCAGTTCCGACCGTTTCGGAACAGTCAGCGTGAGACGAACTTGCTGCGAGCTGTCCGCCGGCAAATCGAATTCACGAGGATTGATTGACGACCAGCGCATCAGCGAATAAGGCCGGCTGCCGACGGCCGTAAACTCGTAGTGGCCGTTCGACTGCAATCCAAAATCCACCGATGATGCCAGAATGTGCACCGTTGCCGGGCTGGAGTTGCGAATGGTGATCGGAATACTATATGCGGGCGTGCCGGGCGGAATGGCGACTTCGAATTTCGCCGGTGTAACGTCAATTCCCAGACCTTGTGATTTTGCAACCTGCGCAACAAGTAAAGCGCAGAGCGCAGTAATACCGGCAACACCGAGCACCCGAGACATTTTCATACCAATCGCAGTTCGCTGCGGAGAACCCGCGCCCCGCAGCAAACAAATCTCCTAGCGTTAAGAATTAGGTTCCGACAAACGTGTAGGTAACGACGAATTGCGACGCACCGGCAGACGCGAGCGCCGGAACGATCAATGCGTAATCTTGACCGACGTGTCCGGACGACACCGTGCTCGACGCGCTTGCCGCTGTCGTGCCTTTCGATGTCGCGGAAACTTGCGTCATACCCGTCGGGCATGCGGCAACTGCGCCCGTTGCGGTAAAGCCGCTGGGCGCTGCCGATACGGATGAGCCCGTCACGCCGGCGGTCGGGACGGTACCGTTCGCGACTTCACACAGCCAATAGCCCGTGGCGTTGGTTGCGGCAACTGAGACGTCTTCGTACAACGTGTAACCGGCGCTATCGTTCGTAGAGATCACCGCATCAACGGCATCCTTGTAATAGCACTCAGTGTTTTTATTCGTCAGGTCGGGAGCGATGTTGCCGAAGAACACACCGGTCGTGCTTCCTGCCGAGCCGGTGTTAGCCGTCGGCGCGGTCGGTGCAGCGGTGCACGAGCCCGCACCCGACGCGGGTGATTGGAGAACGGCCGGCGTTCCGCAGCCCGTCGACTCCGTGGTGCACAACGTCGTTCCGGTTGCGTAGTCGGCAAAGAGCGTGATGCTTCCGCTTGCCGTCACATTCCAGTTAACGTCAACCGTTGGCGATCCAAATGTATAAGGACCGGCTGCCGAAGCGGGCAACGCCGGTATGATCAATCCCGCCAGGGTGATGATCGTGAGGAGCTTTTTCACTTCTTAAGTCCTTTCACAATGCGCAATTTAGTGCCATCCGTGGCAGTCTGCGAAAAGCGTTACGGTAGAAGTATCGGCAGCTGGCCTTGACGGGTTAGTAAGAGACCGTGCAACGGGTGTACAGATATCTTTACCGTCATTAGGAAGACTCGACCGGTTAAAGGCGGTCCAAGACGGGTAACCTGCCCGTCCGCCCAATGAATCACGTCGCCCGCATGCACGTCGGCAAGAATGCGCGCGCGTACCGTTGCGTATTGACCAACGAGCGGACGGCGCGGCGTTGTCGTAAAAGTCGCAATCGGTATCTTGGTATCGACGTTGAGATCGGTGGCGGTTTCAAAATGCGTGCTGCCCTTGACGGCGATCTTTACGCTTTCCTTACCGGCCGCTGCGTTCAATGGAACGACGACGGTGCCGATCCAGCGCTTGCGCTTTGCATCGTACGTCACCGGAAACGTTTGGTGAAATGCGCTTGCCGTTACCGACGCGGAACCTGCGGGCGCATCAAGCGCGATTTCGGTGGTACCGCCGGGCGGCAATGCCGTGTGCTGCAAGTCGGCTTGCGCGCCCGGTGCTTCGGCGGTCTTGAACGAAAAGACGACGGCCTTCGCCTTGTGACCGATCGTAAAGCGCACGCCTTCGATGTGCTGATCGGGACCAACGGTGATCGTCTGCGGTCCCAAGGTATTGCCCGTGTCGGGCGGCAGCGTTTCCGGATCGACGTCGATGGTGTACGTCCCGGGCGGCAAGTTATCCATCAGAAACGATCCGTCTTGATCCGCGATGGCCGCGAAGTCACCGGGTTCAGCGACGACGTACGAGTTGAACGCACCGCCGCTATGTTCGGGCGCAAGCGACGGATCGAACACGATCGCACCGGCGAGCGAGCCGAGCGAACTGGCGAGAAAGTCGAGCGACGTTACTTGCCCCGCCCGCACCGAAACCTGACGCGAGAGCGTATCTTTGGAAACTGCTACTGTTGCAGGCAGCGAAGATTCCTGGATCGCCACAGTGTGCGTTCCGGGCGTGAGTTTACCAAAGCCGAACATCCCGGAGGTGGCCGTCGTTGAAACACCACCGTCAGTGTCGACCGTTAGGACGACACCGGAGATCGGCACGAGCGTTCCATCGGCATCGCGTCCCATGATGCGTCCGATAATCGCGCCGGACGTTCCGATTTCGAAATTGAGAACGCCTTCCTGGCCACCGAGCACATTGATCGTCGCTACCGGTTCGTCGGGCGTTACGCCGCGCGGCAGCGAGGCCAAATCGATTTCAACGGTGTGACGTCCGGGTTGAACGAAATTGAATTGATAATGTCCGGCGAGATCCGTTCGCTGCACTTGCACGCCATCGAGGACGACGGCAACGTTCGAAACGCCGCCTGCAATGGCTTGCGCGTATGAACTCTGAGCGCTCAGGCTGTTCGTTACCGTTCCTGAAACGGTTGCAGGAAGTTTTGGATTCGCATGTCCCTGAACGACGCCGGAACCAATGGCAAACGGTGCGGTGACTTGCACGTTGAACATTCGCGTGCTGCCGTTTGCGCCGGGATTCAGCGCGTCACGCGTTGATTGAATGCCGTACGAAATGCCGAGTGCAAGTGCCGCTGAAATGCGGCGCTGCACGGTGAGTAGCGGCGCCCATTGGCGCTGGTCGACCGCGGGTGCAAACGTGTGCGTGAACGTGTCCGAAAACGAAAGAGCGGTTAAGCCGAACTGACGCGTAAGCGTTCCTTGCACCGATCCGATGTGGGTGAACGAACCCTCGCTGGCGGAGCGTGTGGTTTGAAGCTGCAATCCGGCCAGAAATCCGGCAAGCGGTTTTTGAAACGTGCTTTGGTATGTCATGGTTGAGAGCGGTGCTGCCGTAAACGATGTCGTGCGCGTTGCCTGAGCGCCGAAAAGCGCGCTTAAATCACGCAGGCTCGTTGCAAACTGTAAACCGGCGGTGCCGATCCATTGCTTGTCCCCATCGCTGATCGTTCGATCGTCGCCGAGCTGCAACATCATCGAAACGGGATGCTTTTGCGTGCCGATATCGCGATAGAAGCTCAGCGCGCTTTGCCGGCTTACAGACGTGCCGTTCGTCCCACCGGCGCGATCGAGCGCCTCTTGAACGGTGAGAGAACCCGCGCGAAACGATGCGCTTATCTGATCGTCGCCGGTAAGCGCGCCGGCACCCAAACTCTGGAATCCCGCGCCGACGTGTTTGGCGGAGAACGTCGTGTACGACGACGCCCCGCCGTAGTTCAGAAGATACTGAAATGCCGAAACCGTTCTGGGCGCAGCCCCCGGCGAACGATCGAATTGCAGCGCCGCCTCGACCATCGTGTTCGCCTTGCCGCTTTGGTTCGCGAAGCCGGCGATGAGCGTGGACGCGCTGCCCAGAGTGTCGCTGCGGTTCGCCTGGACGAAACCCAGTTCGGTCAAAGTACGCCCGACGAGCTTGCGGGCCCGCATACCGTAGAGGCGAGCGCGGCTAAGTGTATCGAGGTACCCGCCGCCCTGATACAGCGTCAGATCGCCGCCTTGTAACGGAAGAACCAGGGCGATGGCCGCCATCGACGATCCGAGCGGTACGCCGCCAAGCGCCGAGAGCGGCTGCTGCGCGTACTGCAAGCCGTAGTGAGGCGTATAGTATCCGACCTGAATCTGGCCGATCGTCGAGCGCGAGGCCGCGGCTACGCCCATCGGCACGCCGAAGGTCAGGCTCGTGGTGGCCGTCCGCCGCTCCAGCTCCATGAGAAAGCCCGCGCTCTCGGACGACTGCGCCGTCGTGACATCGTAACCGCCGCGTGAGCTGGAAAACCCGTGTTCTCCAAGCGTGAGGTTTCCGGTAAGGCGAAGCCGGACGGGTCCGCCGGACACGGTTTCGGCCTTGGTGGCGGTCGCCGCCCTAGCACTGACCGGTGGTGGAGTCGGTGGCAGCGTCGGCGTAGCGTCCGGGATGGGCGTTCCGAACCCGGGCACGGGCATGACTTGAGCTACAGCGCCGTGCAATAAGCCCGCGCCGACCGAGAATGTCATGAGTGCGAGGCCGCAGGCGCGCAGCACATATGCCGCCTGCCGCAGCCTTTGGGGGCGGTCCATTATCCACTAAGTCTTTCGGACCAGGCGGGCTCCGGCTTAACGATTCGCGCCGGGATTGACGCAATTTTTTCCCTCTCCGGCCGATAGAATCAGTACAGGGAAGTTCATGGAGGAACGACTCTCTATATGGATGTGCTGGGAGGCACGGGACGGGTAGAGCTCAACCTGTTTCGTACTCAAATGGATGAGGAACGCAATGTACGCGCGTTGGCCAGTGGCCTTCGCGTTGTTTCTGCTTCCGACGATCCCAGCGGCCTTCAAATCGCAGAAACGATCCAAACCCGCGTTAGCGGACTGCAAGAAGGCCAACAAAACGTCCAAACCGCCGGTAATCTGCTGAACACTGCCGATGCGACGCTCTCGAGTGTTGAAAACATACTCACGCGCATCCATACGCTGATCGTGCAGGCAAGCAGCGATCTCAACTCTCCCGGGCAGCTGCAATCGATCCAATCGGAAATCGACGAACTGCTCCAAGAGATCAACAAGATCTCCGGCGGCACGCGCTTTAACGGCATGAACTTGTTCGACGGATCGCTCGCAACGTATCAATCCGCTTATAACGGCACCGCGCGCGTCGTCCAAGTCAGACCGTTCGATGCAAGCAACACCGGACCGAACGTGTACGACGCAACGAATACCGGCACGTATAATCCCGGACCGCTCGTCTCGAATCCGGTTTATCAACAAGGCGGCTTTGTTTCCGGTTTGACGGAGTTCAAAGTGCTCGGCTACGACACAAATCCGGTGGATCCGGTAGGCGGGCCGATCGGACAACCTGGTGTGTACTTGCAAATCACGCAGTACAGCTCCGATCCGAGATTCGGCGGAACCAACGGCGCACCCGAACAAATCTCGACAAGCGCGTTTGCGACGAACGCCGGCGTCGATCAGGGCACCGGAATGCCGCTATTCGTTAGCAATGCGAGCGGTTCGCAGAACATGCTGCAATTCGATCTTGCGAATCTCTCTGCGCAAGACGTCGGCGTCGCAATGGCGTTCGAAACATTCGATCCTGCGCCCGCGCCAACCGGTAACGCGCTTGAAGTCAACTCAACCGGCACCGAAGGCGGCATCGTGAAGATCAGTTTGCCAAGCGTATCGACGAGCGCGCTGGGCATTGCAAACATCTCCGTAGTGAATCCCGCAGTCGTCGACTACATGAACAATCCCGCCGGTACTGCAAGCAACGCTGCAGCAACCGCCGATGCACAGGCGCGCGTCAATAATGCGATCGATGCAATCAATCAAGTGCGCGCCCAAGTGGGCGCACAAACCGTCTCATTACAGGAAGATGCAAACAACGCATCGCTTGAAGTCGTCAATCAAATGGCGAGCGAATCAGCGATTCGCGATACGAACGTTGCGCAAACGGCCAGCGAATTCGTCAAAGATCAGATACTGACGAACATTGACGTGAGCGTGACCTCGCAGATGCAAGTGGACGCTCAACTTTTTGCACAGCTCGTCGCTCGCGCGGCGCTGCTGCCGCAGAATGGCCGAGGCTAAGGACCCCTCCCAGCCCTAGCCGCGGCCGCTACAACTGAAGATTCAGGGCGAGGTGCAATGGAAGGCATCTCTGCTTTGTCATCCCGAAAGCATGCGCAATGGCTTTCCACGACGGCTTTGTGTCCGAAATCGTCGGCCGCCGCGCGACCG
>CAZERJ010000042.1:0-20821 GCA_964514445.1 uncultured bacterium
GACGCTGCGAATGTAGCGGCGCGCTTGATAGGAGAGCGCGAGAACGGCCATTGCCTACAGTTATCGGCTAATTTTGGCCTCGGACCCTCCCGCGCGTGCCGCTAGGCTTTCAAAGAATTGCCTGCCCGCCTGCCGCTCGCTAGACGCCCGCGGGCTCGCGGTATTGCGCAGCGGCGTTGCTTATCCCAATGCGCAGGTCGTCGATGTTCATGCAGGGCGCGAATTCGACCGTTGCATTGAGTTTTTGGAACCATGGCTCGGCGATAACCGGAATATCCGATTGGTTCTTGAGGTCAAAAACGAAGAACGCCGATCGTTTGCCATCATTCGTGAAGAAGAACGCGGCTTCGGGTTTGAGCTGCTCGATCGTATCCTCGATGAGCTGCGGAAGAACGCCCTGAATGATCGCCTGATTGCCTTTATCCATGTCAGGAGTGAAACGGACAAGCGTACGCACAATGAACCTCCCAGTTCCGTTTGCGGTGAAAGAAAACACCCGTGCGCCTAATGGTACGTCGCAGTCGCACGGATGTCTGTGGGAATTTACGGCTATTGATCCGGAACGATACCGCGCATTAGCAGGCAAGCCGTGAAGCAACCTTATCAACTTCAGCGGCGACCCGCTTCAACAGAAACGACAGGTCGAGGAGAGGCGCTTCCTCGCCCGCGTCGTTGTCATCCTCACCATTCACGAAGGCCTGCTCATCCAGCTCCTCCGCTATCGCCCTAAGGTGACTGCCAATACTGCGCTCGCCGAAGTTGTAGACTCTACCTTCAAGTTTCACGGCGTTCCCTCAACGAAGTGCGAAAAAGCGGATCCAGGATCTCGCGAACGTTCAGCGCTATTCCTGTTGCTCTTGCGTACGGAGGCAAAACCGTGGAGCAGCGGGTTACCAACTACCGAAGCGACGTCCGAGCGAAGGAAGCGTTCTGTCGTGAACTCGAGCGTAACGGCTTCGCAAATCCGTACGTGGCGAGTGCCCCCGCCGACATCGTCGCCTCGAAAGACGGAGTGCGTTGGCTTTTCGAAGTGAAGTTCACGCAAAAGGAAGATGTCTGTTTCGGCGCAGCAACGCTAACGGAATGGGCAGCGGCATCTTCTGATCCTGAGCATTTCCGTTTTGTCATTGCGTATGAATCAAACGGCGTTTGGAAGTTCGATCAATACACGCCCGAAGAGTTCATGGCTTTCAGCTCCGTACCGCCTTTTAAGATCTATTTCAGCGTGCCGCTAAATGGCGCAATGGCCCGGAAGCGAGCCGCCAACAGCAAACGAATATATTTAACGAAGAGCAGATTGCGTCTGCTGAGCCGTCAATTTGAAGAACTTCGAACGCTCGAAGATTAAGTCGCCGGCGCCGGTGCTCCCGAAGATGCGCTGCCCGGTTTTTTGCGTTTGCGGCGGGGCCCGCGTGACGGTCGTGTAGCTTGCGGCGGCGTCTCGACTGCGCTCGAAGGTGGTTCGACGGGCTCACCATGACACATGGCGTCAGCCGCCGCCAACGCGGTTTGAGCCTCGTCCTTTTTGTCTGAGCCGTTCGAGCCGTTGCCGTTGCGGTTCACGCCGGTGATCGGGATGTTGGCCAGCATGGCGAGGGCTTTGTCTTCGTGTTCGAAGTGAATGTCGATTTTTTCGCGATCGACTTCGACATAGCGTGAGATCACATCGACCAAATCGCGTTTCATCGACTCGACCATCTCCGGTGCGAGCGAGAGATGATCGGACATGAGCACGAGACGCAGACGCTCTTTCGCCGTTGCGCCGGAAGGCTGGCGCCCGAAGAGTTTGTTGAAGAATTCGATCATTGCCCTAACGGCGGCCTCCGAAAAACGACCCGACTTTGTCCATGAAGCTTTGTTTCTGCTCGAGCGTCGGCGCAGGAACGTCTTCGCCGGCGATCTTTGCAGCGATCGCGTGATATGCAGCAGCTGTCTGAAGGTCGGTTCGCAGCGCGAGCGGTTCGCCTTTGTTGGTCGAGACGATCACTTCCGGCTCATCGGCGATGACGCCGAGAAGCGGTAAGCGAAGGATTGCGTTGACGTCTTCAACCGAAAGCATCTTGCCTTTTTTTACGAGCTGCGGACGAACGCGATTGACGATCAGCTGCGGTGAAAAGCGGTTGCCCAAAAGTCCGACAACGCGATCGACGTCGCGCACCGCCGAAACTTCGGGCGTGCACACGACGATCGCGTCCTGTGCGCCCGCGACGGCGTTTTGAAACCCTTTCTCGATGCCGGCGGGACAATCGATGAGCACGTAGTCGAACCGCTCGCGCAGTTGCTCGATCAGCTCCACCATCTTGCTCGTTTCGACGTCATCTTTTTCGCGCGTTTGCGCGGCGGCCAGCAAGTGCAGCGTGGGCGAATGTTTATCGCAAACCAGCGCCTCGTCGAGCGAGACTTTTTCTTCAAGCACGTCCAGCACGTGATACTTCACGCGTGATTCCAGGCCCATGACGATATCGAGGTTGCGCAGTCCGACATCGGCATCCACGAGCGCTACCTTTGCACCGCGTCTGGCGAGCGCCGTGCCGAGGTTGGCCGTCGTCGTCGTTTTGCCGACACCGCCCTTACCGGAAGTGACGACAATCGCACGGCCCAAACGTACGGGCGTTTCGTCCGTTTGCGGTTGGAGGGCAGCATTGTGCATGGTTTAGCCTGCTTTCAGTGCGCCGAAGAGACGCCCTAAGAATCCGGTAGTATCGAGGCTCGTGAATGGGACGAGCTCGCCCTCGAGCCGGCGTGCAATCTTGTCGTAAATCATGCGTAACCGCGAGGCTTCACCCAGGACGACCGGTTCGCCGCGATTGGTGGTGTCGATGATCTCTTCGTCGTCCGGCACGATGCCGAGCAATTCCGCCGACAGAATATCGCATACGTCGTCGACCGAGAGCATATCGCCGGTACGAACCATCTGCGGACGAATCCGGTTAATGATCAACCGTACCGGCAGATTGCGTTCGGCAAGTTTGCCGATAACGCGATCGGCATCACGGATCGCACTCACCTCCGGCGTCGTTACAACGATAGCTTCGCTTGCACCGGCAATCGCGTTGCGGAAGCCGCCTTCGATGCCGGCCGGACAATCGATCAGCACGTAATCCGCCATCGCCGCGAGATCGTCGACGAGCTTGGCCATCTGCTCTTCGCTGACGGCATCTTTGTCGCGCGTTTGCGCTGCGGGCAGAATCGAGAGCGATTCAAAACGCTTGTCTTTAATGAGCGCTTGGCGTAATTGGCAACGCCCTTCAACAACTTCAACCAAATCGAAAACAATGCGTTTTTCCAAGCCGAGCACGAGATCCAGGTTGCGCAGTCCGATGTCCGCGTCGATTAGAATCACTTTGTGGCCCCGCTGCGCAAGCGCCGCGCCGACGTTCACCGTCGTCGTCGTTTTGCCGACGCCGCCTTTTCCGGACGTAAAAACAATCTTGCGCGCGCTCACCGTACCGCTGACTCCTTGGGTGTAATCGCAATGCGCCCGTCTTTGACGAGCGCAACTTCGGGTGTTACCGCCGCGCCGTTGCGATTTCCCGCATCGGCCGCAATATAGGTTGCTATGCGCAGCTGCGTCGGCGCGAGATCGATCGCGTACACGCGCGCCGCGGCATCGCCTTGTGCACCGGCATGCGCAACGCCGCGCAGTGCACCGAAGACGACGATGTCGCCGCTGGCAACGAGTTCCGCGCCGGGATTCACATCGCCGACCACGACGATGTTGCCGAGATTGTGCAGCGCTTGTCCGCCACGCAGCGTGCCCGTGTGGTAGAGAGTCGAGGGCATCGCCACAGTCACCGCCGGCTCTGCATCCACGCGCGCCGCTTGCGGCGTACTGATCGCATGACGCCGGACACTCGTCTGACCGGATTGCCGGCGCTGCGCGATGTCGGCCCGGGCGCCGGCAAAATCTGCGACGAGCGAGCGGGCTGCGTCCGAGAGCTGTATCTCGCGCTTCGGACGCAGCGCACGCCGCCGCGCAAGCTCTTGACCGCCATCATCCGCGGAGACGAACCGCAACCCGGCGCCGTGAGCCAGCGGTTCCAACGATGAACCGCCGCAGAGTGCTTCGAGTGCGATGCCGTGCTCTTCGAGGACGGCGCGCAGCCGGGCGAGCTGATCGTCGGAAATCAGCGTCGTCCCGAGCGCCGCGGTGGCAGGCGTTCCGGTGTAGAAGCCGGGCCGCTCGCCGAGCTTGCTTTGCAGATCGGCAAGGCTTTGGTCGAAGTCCGCCCCTCCCAAGGCAACTTCGAGCCCCAGACCTTTGCCGCGCAGAACAGTCATCGCGCCCCGTTCGACGCCGGGGGCCGTCCACAACCTGCGGCGTCCACAGCCGCTACACAAGTTCTTCTGGTTATCCACATATCGTACACATTACAAATCGGGGTAACGAAGGAACGTCGTCCTGCGTTCTTGGAGTGCTCACCGTAACCATAGCCCGGGCGCCCGGGTAGAGAGACATTGTTATGCTGCGTCGCGTCATACCGTTAGCCGTTATTCTGTCATTGCTGAGCGCCATATGTCCGGCGCCCGCACTCGCTACATCCACGCAAACCGAGATTTCGATGGGCCGGTACTACGATCAACAGATCGTCGAGTCGAGCGTGATCGAAACCGACCCGCTGCTCAACGCGTGGGTGCAAGGGATCTCGAATAAACTTTGGGCGCAAACCGCGCGTAAAGACGTTCCGTACAACATCAAGATCATCAAAGACAACGACATCAACGCCTTCTCGACGCTCGGCGGCTATGTCTACGTCAACGAAGGGCTGCTCGATTTCGTTCAGTCCGACGATGAACTTGCCGGCGTCATCGGCCACGAAACGGGACACGTCGAGCGCCGCCATTTGCTCACGCGCCAAAACAAATCGCAGATTTTGAATTTGCTGCTCGGCATTGCCTCGATTTTCTCGCCGTTCATCTACAATTTCGGCAATCTGATTCAAGCAGGCGCGATCGCGAAGATGTCGCGTCAAGACGAGCTGCAAGCCGACGAATACGGCCTGCTCCTGATGTCGCGCGCCGGTTATGACCCCGAAGCGATGGTCAGCATGATGCAGCACTTGGGCGCGATGGAAAGCGAACATAACGATCTCGTCACGAAGTATTTCGAAGATCACCCCGGCTCCGATGCGCGCGTTGCGCATTTGGTGGGGTATCCCGAACTCGACCCGACCAAGACGAACGCGGACCAGCGCCTGGTGTGGGCGCTTCACGATCTGAACGAAGCGCGCTACAACATGTCGAGCATCGAATTTGCGCAGATCCTGAAAACGGATCCCGCCAATCAGCAGGCGCAGCTCGGCCTGAGCCAAGCGCAGCTCGCACTCGGTCTTGAGAATAAGAGCCGGCAAACGCTGGGCGAACTCGCGCAAACCGGAAACGATCACGTGCGCGCCGCCGCGCAAGCGCAAGTGCTTGCACTGCGCCAAATGGAAGTGCACCGCGTTGATTTGACCCATCCCAATCTCGCCTCGCTGGATCAGAAGATGCAACAGGCGTTAGCCGTGCAGACGCAAGCGGTCGCGCAAATCGGCGCGCGTCACGATCAGGGTCATAGCCAGCTCAACTCGCTCAAACAGCGCCTTGATGCCATCGGCAACGAGTTCCCGGATTTCAGCCGCATCGACGTCAAAAAGGGCTCGCGCGTTGAAGCCATTCAGCGCACGGTCAATGGCCTCACGCGTTCGATCAACAGCGCGCTGACCGATGTCGCCCAGGCTGTCGAACAAGTGGGCAGCGTCGACACCAAGACGAACAAACCGACCGGACTGCTGGCCGAAAACGCACGCGTGCTGGACGACATGAAGAACGCGCTGACGAGTAAACCAATCCCGTCCGATACCGTGGCGATCTTCCCGTCGTACCCGCAGATGTTTGGTGAACTTTCTGCGGCCGACGGCGACATGGTTCGCGCGGTCGACGCCGGTCGCGCTGCGGCCATGCAGCTCGATCAAGGGCTTGGCGATCTTGACGCGTTCGGCAAGCGCCTTGCGCAAATGCAGCTGAATTACTTCAACGATTACTCGCAGCAAGATTACGAAGCTCTGCTGCCGCTCATGCAAAAAGCGCAAGCATCGCTCGGCGAGGCGGCAACCTCGGCCTCGCAGGCGGCGCAGCTCTTCAACATGGCGCGCAGCCGGCAGCTTTCGGCGCAGATTACAATGCTTGGCGTTGGAACGTCGGCGCCGCGCTATGCTACGCTCCAACACGCCATCAACGTGCGGTGGAACGTGGACGATCTCTCGTATCTCGACATGCTGCACGATAACGTTTCGCCGGGTGAGCTGACGGCCGCTTCGATTGTGGCGGCCGATACGCGCACGACGCCGCAAGCGATCATCCGTGAAGCGCATGAAACGCATCGCAGCATCGTGGACGTCGCGAATGCTAAGGGCATGCACGCCGAAGCGCTGGAGATCTTCATGGGCCTGATTTATCTCGACTACACCGACAACCCGCAAGACGAGCAGCATCCGCAAGGTCAGCCGCGCCGTCAAGCCGGCTCAGCGGTGTAACGCATGGCCGCAACTGCCGATCTGCTGCGGCTTGTCCGCAAAGGCGTAGACGTCAAAACCGTTCACGCGCACACGCGCAAACCGTTTCGCTTCTACCTGTGCGGCGATCCGGCGCTCGTTGCGGCGATGCGAAGATTGCTGCTCTCGGGACATCCCGGCGACGATCTGCCGGACGATGCTGCCGCGTGTTTGGAAACGATAGTGCCGGGTGTTGCGCAGCCCACGATCGCCTCGGAAGCGCGCGTGGTCCTGTTTCTGGGATACGCGGGTGATGTATCACACGCGACGATTGCACCGCTGCGCGCGCTCAATTTGCCAATCCTGGCGATCACCGTGGACGAAACCGCCGGAACATCCAGCGGCCCGGCGGCGCCGCCGGTCCGCGGCACGCACGCCGAGTACGTCGTTACCGCGCTGACTAAAGATGCGCTGCGCGGACGAGTGCTGCCGCATATCGTCGAGTGTTCCAAGGGCGTCGAGATTGCGGTCGGGCGCCGGCTGCCGCCGCTGCGCGAGTCGGTTGCGGCCAAGCTTACGCGTGATGCGGCAAACAATGCGCTCAAAGTGGCGCTTGCGAGCGCCGTGGTCGATCACATTCCGATCGTCGGCCTGTTTGCGGGCGTGGTTGCCTCTGCGGGTGACATGGTCGCGATTACCGGCATTCAGATGATGCTGATGATTCAGATTGAGGCGGCTTACGGCAAAGATCCCGACGTGCAACGGTTGTGGCAGCTGTTACCGGTGATTGGCGGCGGCTTCGGCTGGCGTTCCCTCGCGCGCGAGCTGTCCGGCTTTATTCCCGTGGCGGGCATCGGCATCAAAGGCGCGATCGCGTATGCCGGCACAATCGTCGTCGGCGAGGGCGTCACGTTCTATTACGAACACGGCCGGCAGATGAGCAGCGCGCAGGCGCGCACGATTTACGAGCAGACCAAGAGCGAAGCGATCATGTTCGCGCGTGATGTGATCGCGAAGATCACGAACCGCTAAGCCGCTCGAGCAGCTGCTCGTCATCGAGCGCGCGCAAATCTGCGGATAAGCGTGGACGCAGGCGTCCGGCGATGCGCGCGGCCAGTAATCCGCGCGCGTTGCGTTCCATGCTGTGACGGCGCGCAACGAACCGGTCGACGACCTCGAGTTCCTGCGGTGTGAGGAGAAGCGGAGGCGGCGCGTTTTGCGCGTCTCGGCGCAGTGCTGCAAGCGAGGCCACGCGCCGTGCGTCGCGCACCACAACCGTTCCGGCCGCCATATCACCCAAACGTTTATTTTCTTTCGAGACCAGCGCGGCGAGCGCGCTTATTGCGTAAAAGCCGAGCCCGAGCTCCGCGACGCGCACGAGATTGCGAATCAGCGCGGAGCCGAAATCGATAGGGTAGCCGCCGTCACGCACCACGCGCAGCCCGAGCGCATATTTTCCCGGCGTGCGCCCGCCCCAAAGGCTTTCGAACAAAATGAAATAGCCGAAAAACACGATGAAGACGATCGCTACGATGATCGCGCTCGCAATCGATGAGATGAGTTGTTCGTCCGCCCGGTGGACCGGTTTGGCGTTCCCGCCGATGAGCACGAGCGATCCGAAAATCAGCGCAAGCACGAGGATCTGCAACAGCATGTCGATGCATAGCGCCAAGAAGCGGCTGCCAAGACCCGCCAGTTCGTAAGAAAAGGCAATACTTTCCGGCGTTGTAACGCTCAGGTTGCGATCCATGCTACCGGACATTCCACACGCCGAGCAGAACAGTCCCGCAATGGACCAGCGCACGTTCGTACGCCGGCGCAGCGGTGATTGGGAGCAGCTCGAAACGTTCGCCGGCCGCGCATCCAAGCGCGGAATGCGTTCGTTTTCGGCGGCCGACGTGTTCGCCTTCGGACGGTTGTACCGTTTGACGACGTCCGACCTTGCGTACGCACAGGGCCGCGGGTACGACGATGAACTTCTGGGTTACCTGAACCGCCTGGTAGCGCGGGCGCACGCACACGTGTATTCGCGCGGCGTTGAAGGCGGCTGGACGCGCATCGAACGCTTTTTTATGCAAACGTTTCCACAAGAGGTGCGGCGTTCGTGGGTCTACGTCGGCGCGTGCGCGATGCTCACTATTGTGTGCTCGTGCATTGCTTGGAACGTCGTGATGCAGAATGCCGACGATGCTTCTGCCCTGATCCCGGCCTCAATGATCCCGCCGCACATCAGCAAGAGCTTACACAACTCCAACTTTGCCATTCCTCCGCAACAGTCGGCTGAGATGTCGTCGCTGATTATCACGAACAACATTCGCGTTGCGATCGGAGCGTTTGCGTTCGGAATCGTTTCACTCGGCGTCCTGACCGTGTACGTTATATCACTTAACGGCTTGATGATCGGCGCGCTAGGTGCGCTCTATGCCGAAGCCGGCTTCGGCAGCGATTTTTGGGCCACCATCGCGCCGCACGGCGTCATCGAACTGACGGCAATTCAAATTGCAGGCGGTGCGGGAATGTTGCTTGCCGCCGGGGTGTTGCTGCCGGGCCGTTTGCGACGGCGCGATGCGCTCGCGCAGAATGCGCGACGCGCCGGCGTGCTCATCACGGGCGTTGCCGCGATGTTGTGTGTTGCGGGAATTATCGAGGGATTTTTTTCGCCGCTGCGTTTTCCCGAATCCGTACGCGTGACCGTCGGAGCAGTTACCGCGATCGCTTTATTGTTGTATTTTGGCGTGCCTAGATCGCGCCGCGCTGCTTTATTTGCAGATACCGATCGATAAGCGCGGTCGTTAACTCTTTGGCCGGCACGTCGATGACGCGCACGCCTAGCCGCGTCAGCACCGCTGCGGCGGTTTTCCGCTCGTCGCGCAGTTCCAGCGCTACGCTTTGGCGATACGCCTGTTGAACCGTTTGCGGTTGCGCTTGGAGCGCGTCTTCGACGGCGGCATCATTCATGAACGCGCAAATGACCAAGTGGCGCCGGCAGAGCGTTCGCAGCTGCGTGAGCGTTGCGCTTTGGGCCGCCGGGTCGATGACGTCGGTGAAGAAAACGATTAAACTACGCTTGTGCAGCCGGCTGCTGACGAATTCGAACGCGCGGTCGTAATCCGCCTCTTCAAAGCGCGGCTCGACGTCGTGCAGTTCGCGCACGAGATGTTCGAGGGAACGGCCCTGCTGGCGCGGCGCTTGCGCGCGAATGATGTCTTTCGCAAATGCGGCGAAGCCGACGCGATCGTTTGCGAGCGCGGCAATTGACGCGACCGACAGCGCCGCCGTGATCGCGTAGTCGAGTTTGCGCTGATCGCCGATGCGCGCGCTCATCAAACGGCCTGAATCGATCATCAGCATGACGTTTTGGCTGCGCTCGACTTCATATTGCGCGACCATCAGCTTCCCGCTTCGTGCCGTCGCTTTCCAATTGATCGATCGAAAGGGATCGCCGGACGCCCACTCGCGTACGCTCTCGGGTTCTGTACCAAGACCGCGCAGTCGCATGCGCCGCAGCCCCGCTTCAATGAACCGATTGCGCGCATGCAGCGAGCCATAGCGTTCCACGGCGCTCAAATCCGGATAGACGCAAACCTCGCTGCTACGCTCGTTGCGGATGCGGCGGCGCAGCATGCGCAGCGGCGTCTCGACCCAAGCGTAAATCGTGCCTAGCGGCGCGGTGCCGCGCGCGACGGGAAGAACATCGCGGGCGGCCTGCACTTCCCTGAGCGCCGGCACGTGTATGCGAACTTCGTCAGTTGAAAACCGCAGCAATTCGTTCGGCGGTTCAATGAGCCCGACGCGAATTGGAATTTTCAAGCCGTTGCCGACGACGTATCCTAACTGCGCTGCGCGGCGCATGGCGAGCGGCGGCGGAACGATTCGTCCAATGGCAACGCTATCGGATCGTGGCATCATCGCTGCATCGGCAACCGTAAGCGCTGCGACAATTGCAAGTGCAGCGATGCCCAACGTGAAAAACACCGGCGCGACAATCGAAAGCGTCAGAACACATGCGATTACAGCCAGCGTCCATAACGCAAGCGGTGAGAACCAAACCGCAATCCAGAGACGCCTAAGGAGCTTCACGCGGGACCGGAACGGTGCTCAAGATGTCGTCGATCACGGACGTCGCGCGCACACCGTCGATTTCCGCTTGCGGCTGGAGCAGCAAACGGTGCGGCAAAACGAGCGGCGCGACGCTTTTGACGTCGTCGGGCGTCGCGAACGTTCGCTCGTCGATCGCGGCCGCCGCCTGCGCCGCTGCGAACAATGCGACACCGGCGCGCGGGCTTGCGCCGAGGGCGACGTGGCGGTGCGATCGCGTGGCGGCGATAATATCGTACAGATACGTTTGCACGCCGGCGGCAACGTGCACCGCGCGCACTTCCGCTTGCGCGGCGCAAATTTCATCTGTTGTCGTGACCGGCGCGGTGGCGCCGTGGCCGACTTCTCGCGCATCAAAACCCGCCGCCAGCCGCGCGAGCAGCGCGATCTCTTGCTCCCGCTGCGGATAGCCGGATTCGATCTTTACGAGAAACCGATCGAGCTGCGCTTCCGGCAGCGGGTACGTTCCCTCGTATTCGATCGGATTTTGCGTTGCGCAGACGAAGAACGGTTTGGGCAACTCGATAGGCGTTCCGTCAATCGTGACCTGCGATTCTTCCATCGCTTCCAAAAGCGCCGCTTGCGTTTTCGGCGGCGTGCGGTTGATCTCGTCGGCCAGAAGCACGTTAGCAACAACTGGACCGGCGCGCAGCGTGAACTCTGCGGTCTGCGGATTAAAAACGGTAGTACCGATCAGATCCGACGGCATCAAATCCGGCGTGAACTGCACGCGCCGGTATTGCGCACCGGTGAGTTCGGCAAGCGCGCGTACCGCGAGCGTTTTGCCCGTGCCCGGAACGCCCTCGATAAGCGCATGACCGCGTGCCAGCAGCGCAACGAACAAACCGAACGTCACCTGTTCGCTTCCGACGAGCACCTGTGCCATGTGGTCGCGCAGTTTTGCGGCAAGCTGCGCGGCGGAAACGGCCATCATGAAAAATCCTTTCGCACGGTAGTGAGGATCTGCGCAGCGGCGAGCACGTCGCCGTCGTCGAGCACGGGTAGCATTTCTATAGTGTGCGCCTGTTCGAGCAGCGCGCGCGCGGAACGCTGCCCTTGCACGGGCGCCAGCGTGCGCCGGATCTCCGCACAAAGACGCTCGACGGCATCGCGGCGCGCGCCCGATCGCGCCAACATCGACGCCAGCGACTGCACGTACTCCGATGAGTCCCGCACGTCCCCCGTTTGCAGTACGCGCGGCGGCGCAAACGGGAGATTCGCACCGATAAGTGTCAACACCAGCGCGAACGCGGCCACGATTACGCCGAAGCGAACGGCACGCGGCAGCACGCTCCACATGCTCTTCGATTTTCCATAACCGTACAGCGCTTCATCAAACATCACCGTCCCAAGCGGTGCGAACAGCGCGTATGAAAATGCGGCGTTATCGCCGGCGCCGATGTGCGCATTGTCAAACGGCGTCACGCCGCCTACGTACACCACGGTTCCACGTCCTTTGCGGTACGCGAGCGCCACGGCAGCCTCGCCTGTCCGCAGCAGCACGCCGTAACGCGACGTGCATACGCGCAGCGGCGCGCGGAGCCGAAACACGCCGTACACGCGAGCGGTTTTATCGCGCAATGCGCATCCGCCTCGCGCCTGGAAGGCAACGGGCATGATGCGCCCTTGCGGCAAGCCGAGATCGCCCGCCGAAAACAACGGCGGCCGTCCGAGCAGCACCAACGTTCCGCCGGCGTTTACCCAATCGCGCATGCCGCGCCAAAACGGCTTATCAAGGCTCGATTGAAGAATTGCCGCCTCGCCTGCCACGACAATTGCCCCTTTGCGCGCGAACAGCTGCATAGCCGAACCTTCGAAACGCTGCGCATCGACGTTTTCGCGACGCAGCAAATCGTAGAGCGCGGCGAGACCGTTGTTGCCCGTGTCGTGCGTTGAAGGAACGGAAATCTCCGATGAATTGTGGAGCGCGCGCAGTCCCGCAAACAATGCAATGATAACGACGCCGGCGATCGCAAGGATCAGATCGGCGCTAACCTTACGCTTCACGCGTCACCGCGGAAACCAGCTGATCGTACGCGGTGCGTGCTGTTTCGAACTGCGCGCGTGAAACCGGCGCATCGGCATACAACGCGGCCGTGAAGATCCGCGCGACGCTGTCGAAGGAAGAAAGATACTGCGGCGCGCGTCCACGCAGTTCGCTTCGCGATTCACCAACGGTACGGCTGGGTTCGTCATGCACCATCCCGCGCAGATCGAGAATGGCGAGCACTGCGCGGAATAAGAGCATGACCGCGTGCGCGTAGTCGTCCGCGGCCGCCGCTTGCAATGCGCGATCGTACCAATGTTTGGCAGCGGCCCGCGTCTGGAGGGTACGAACGTGCGGTGTAGCTGCGGCGTACTCGCCTGAAATGCTCAGCAAAAGGCGCACGATCGCGACGACGACCAGCGCACACGCCGCGATGAGGACAATGGTGCCAACCGTTTCGAGTGTCCCGGCTCCGGCGTGTATACCGCCGAATAACCGGCTCAGGACATCCCCGATCCATTGCCACATGCGATCCCACCACGTTTCGCGCGGCGGACCGTGTATTTGGAAGCGCGGCTGCGCGAGAATGGTGTGCGCCAAAGCACGCGGATCGTGCGGCGGCCGCGCGGCGCCGAACGCGGGCAACCCGCGAGCGGTCATGCCTGAGGTTGAGCGGTTAGGCGATCCAGCGCGTCTTCCACGTCGAGCCCTTCGCGTCGCACGCGCACATCAAAGTAATATACGCCGAGCAGCACACCGAAAAATGCGCCCGAGAACAACGTCAGCGTCCCGCTCAGCGCGCCGTCGAGCAGCGCAGAATGAAACACGGCCTCACTAAGACCCTGAAGCGCCATCGCTAAGAACATCGCGCCAATTTGCACGGCGCCCAGCGCGAGCACAATCACCAGGGCTTTTTTCCAACTGCCGAAGACGCGGGCGAACCCCTCGCTAATCGCCGTACCCGCCGGTGTTTGTTCGATGCCAATCGCGTTGAACGCAAGTCCCAGCGCAAGAAACATGAGGAAGAGCCAAAGAATGGCAGCAATCGCAAGTGCAGCGGTGATCGCACCGCTGATAACGCCGAGCGGCCAAAGCGCTCGTAGCAAAGCGGCCGTGACGCCGACGCCGGCAACCGACACGATCATAAAGACGATGAGGAAGCTCATATACACCGCTATGCCGACGAAGATCGTGAGCACAATGCCGCCGGTGCGGCGGAACGCAACAGCGTAACCGGCGCGCCAGTCAAGCGGTTCGCCGCGATAGAGCCGGCCGACGAGTGCGGCAATCGCGACGTAGCAAAACGGTTGCATCAGCACGCCCAGAAGCATAATCGAGACGAGCGGACTCATCGGCACGACCGGCACAATTTTCGGGTGCTGCGTCTGTTCCACGACTTGCACCCATCCGCCGCCCCCAGCCGTCAAAAAGTATTGGCCGACAGCAAAAGGCACGGCGACGAACGCCGAGACGATCAAAAACGGCGGAAGATTTCGTACGAACAGCGTGATCGCGCGGTCGAAAATCTCGCCCGTAGAAAGCGGACGTAACCGCACGTCTTGAGCGGCTGTGTACGTTTGCGTCATAAAGGCACGTTCTTGAGGGTTTCGGGTTCGTCCTATAGTACAATCGGCTCATGGATCTCGGGACGCTCGCGGCGATTTGGGTTTATCCCGTCAAGAGTCTTGCGCCAACGCCGCTCGAGCGAACGCGCATCGAACCAAACGGCCTTCCCGGCGACCGCGAACGTGCACTGTTGGTGCGTTCGGGCCACGCGCGTGAAGGCAAGACGTATCGCGGAAAGGAGCACAACTTGCTCCATCTGCAACACGAGATCGAAGCGGGAGTCGCCGTGGCCGCGCAGCGCGGCGTGCACGTTGACGTGGAAAGCAACCCGCAAACGCGCTTCTTCGACGCCGGCAGCGTCTCACTGATCTTCAACCGCTGGATCGATGAGGTCTCGCATGCGCTGGGCGATACGCTGGATCCATTACGCTGGCGTCCGAATCTCTATGCACGCGCATGCGCGGAATTTTCGTTTGGCGAAACCGATCTGGTCGATCGCGTCATCGACGTTGGTGAGGTGGTGCTGCGCGTCAGCACGCCGATCGAACGCTGCGTCACCACGACGTACGATCAGCAGACCGGCGAATCGAACCCGGAAGTATTACGGTACGTCGCGCAGCACCGCGCAAACGTTATGGGCGTTTACTGCGAGGTCGAACGGGCGGGCACGGTGCGGGTGGGCGAGGCTTTACGCTTACGCGCGCGCTGAACGCCGCGCACCACTTCTTCCAGCGCGTCCACGTATTCCAGAAACTGCGTGCGCCCCGATGGCGTGATGCGCACGATCGTTTGCGGGCGGCCCTTTCCGGTAACCTTCTGCGTTTGCACGATATCGAGTTCCGCCAGCGCGTGTAAATGCCGGTTGAGATTACCGTCGGTGAGCTCGCATGCGGCTTGCAGCTGCGTGAACGTCAATCCGTCGTCGGCGGCGATGAGTGCAGTGCAGATCGCAAGCCGTCCGCGTTCGTGGAAAACGCGATCGAGTGCACTAAACGCGTACAATGGAACCTCCAATGGCAAGTTGCCCGGCGCCGAACGTGAGCGGCAGAATCCACCACGCGAGCGCAATAGCAGACGGCACGAACAGCAGCGCGATACCGGCGCCGATAAAGGCGGCGGCGATATACACTGCCGCCGTGGGCAGCGTCGTGCGCGATGCAAAGACACCCGCGCCGTAGCACGCGCACCAGACGCCCGGCATAAGCGCGGCATCGTTATGCGCGAGCAGTGCAAATGAGAGTGCACCGCCGACGACGATCGCCGGAAAGATTGACAAGCCCACCGTTGCCGTTTGCCAGCGTTCGCGCGCGCACGCGTCGTTGACGAACCAGTGCGCGATCGCGCCGTAGTTCACAATCATCGATGCCGCGCAGCAGCAGAACCACAGCGCAAAATACTCATGGATTTGTTTGGGCGTTTGCACGACGGGCAGCAGTAGCATCTGCGTAATTCCGGCGGCGATCGCGAAGATGCCGGACGTCATCGCAGCAATTCCGGAGTAGCCTCTGAAGCGCTGCACGTGGCCGAGGCGCTCGCGCACTTCGGCGATATCGGCAAGCGCGCGTTCCAAATCCGTCACATCACTCTACTTTGTACCACAAAGTCGTCGGTTAAGCAACGCCGGCATCCTATTCGTTCACGGATTTTTCATACTTTCGGGTACGTTCGCACCGCCATGACAGCCACACATGCATCTGCGCGGATCAGGCTTGAACGCAAATCGCGGCACGCGGGGACACTGCGGCTTGCCCTCATTGGCAGTGCGGCTTTGGGTGTGCTGTTCTTTGCCGCCTACATCGCTCTGGCGCTCGGCCGCATGACGGTAACGATGCAAGCCATGCAAATGGATTTGCGCTCCACGAACCGGCAACTTGTCACAACAAACCGGCAACTCGCAACAACCAACGCGCGTCTGACGCATATGACGGCGCTGCTGCGTCAAACCAACGTACGCCTTGGCCTCACAAACCGCGCGCTCGGCATAACGACCCGTCGCTTAGGTACGACAGTCCTGTTGCTACGCGCAACCAACGATAAGATCGACAGTACAAATTCGCAACTTGAGGCGATGCGCGGCACGCTCGCCGGCATGCAAGCGCAGATGAGCGCGATGTCGCGCAAGATCGTACACGCCAAGTTGCTGTTTTAACGCGGCGCCATTTCTTGCGCTCCCGATGATTCTTGCCTTTACGGCTTGCGCAGCGCGTAAAACACGTAACCGTACTGTTCGCCGAACGTGCGGAACAGATCGATCTCGTCTTTGACGCGCGCAACCATCTTCGCCTCGCGCGATCCGGCCGGATAGCGCGCTTCTAGCTGCACGATGCGCGGTTCGAGCGCCGCATAGTATTCGGATTCCCAAGCGTCGGGCGGCACAATGTACGTCGTGATCACTTCGTAGCCCGCGTCTTGAATAAGCACAAGGTTCTGTTCCATCGTGTGCATCGCCGGGTACGCTTCGTCCCAGAAATCTTGCGCGCGCGGAGCGGGCGCAATCGTGAGCCACGTGTTTTCCGAAATGACGATGTAACCGCCGCGCCGCACGAGCGGCTTCCATTTGCGCAGCGCGTTCGCAAAGCCCATGATGTACGCCGAACCTTCACTCCAAATGATGTCGAACGAATGGGCGGGGAAATCCATCGCATGCATCGGTGCAATGTGTGTGGTAATGCGCGCCGCAAAATTTGCTTCAGCTGCACGTTTCGTGAGCACGCTCAGCGCGCGCTCGTTGACGTCAAGCGCCGTAATTCGCGCTTTAGGAAGCGCTTGCGCAAGCACGAGCGACTGCGCGCCGGTACCTGCGCCCACATCGAGCACGCGCGGTTCGGCGGGTACGTTTGGAAGCGCTTTAAGGACGCGCAGCGTCGCGGCGTTCGAGCCGGGCCCTAGGCGCGGCAATCCGCCGAAGAGTTCGTCCATCACGCTCACAACGCGCGGCGGCCTTCAATTGCTTTTGCAAGCGTTACTTCATCTGCGTAGTCCAGATCGCCGCCGATGGGCAACCCGTACGCGAGACGCGTGACGGCAACGCCGAGCGGCGTGAGCAAGCGCGAAAGATAGACTGCCGTCGCCTCCCCTTCGGCATTGGGATTTGTCGCGATGATGATCTCGCGTGGCGACGTTGCGGAGATCCGGTCGACCAGTTCTTTTACACGCAGCTGCGCCGGCCCGATCCCATCCATCGGCGAGATCAATCCGCCGAGCACGTGATACAGACCACGATACGCCGACGTGCGTTCGAGAGCGTAAATATCTTTCGCTTCGGCGACAACGCAAATTTGCGAGGCGTCGCGGCGTTCGTCGCTACAGATCGCGCACGGGTCGTCTTCGGTGATCGAAAAGCAGTTGGAACACAACCGCACGCGATCTTTCACCGCCAAGATCGCTTCCGCCAGCGCCTGCGCTTCATTCCGCGGACGGTTGAGCAAGTGAAACACAAGCCGGGCGGCGGTCTTCGGTCCCACCGTCGGCAGTTTACTGAATTCGTTGATCAGGGCTTGAACGGGGCCGGCGAGCGCGCTCCTCACATGAGTCCGGGAATTTTCATACCGCCCGTGAGGCGGCCCATCTTGTTTTGAGCGGTTTCTTCGACTTTTTTCAGACCGTCGTTGAGCGCGACGACGATCAGATCCTCGAGCGTTTCCACGTCATCGGGATCGACGGCGTCCTTGCTGATCTTGATGCTCTTCACGCGATGATCGCCGGTCAATTCCACCACGACCGCATTGCCCGACGCGCTTCCGGTAACAACGGTGCTCGCGAGCTCGTCCTGCGCTTTGGCCATCTCTTGCTGCATCTTGCGCATCTGCGCCAAAAGCTGCGCCTGGTTCATGGTCTTATTTAATTCTCTCGTTCAGATAAGTGAGTAAGTCGTCGGGATCTTCGTTCGACGCGGGCGGCGGCGGTTCTGCCGGCGCAGACTTGGCCCGGCCTTGCGCTTCGACCTTGAATGTGGCTTTCAACGGCGTGCCCAGAACGTCGGCAATCGCCCGCTCGACCAGTTTGACGTTATCACGCAGCACCTCGGCCATGAACGTGTTAGGTAGCCGGATGACGAGCGCGTTGCCGTCGAGAGCTTCGGGCACCGCGCGGGCGAGCTGCACACGCAGCGATTGCTTTTCGCTCTCGATGTTCGTGCGGATGTTTTGCCAGGCGGCGCGGACTTTTTGGATCGTCAACGCCTTACCGGCGTCGGCGCTCACGATGGGCGTGGGCGGTGCCGGCGCGGGCGGTTCCGGACGCGGCTCGACCGGTTCGGGACGCGGCGGCTCGGGGCGCGGCGTCTCGCGCTTTGGCGCAGCCTTCGGCGGTTCGGGCATTGCAGAGACCGGCGCTTGTCCTTGAGGACCGCGTTCCTCCAGAACGCTCACGCGCGCTGCGATGGCATCGAGCGTAAGGTCTTCGGCGGCCAGCACGTAGCGTAGCAGCGCGCTCTCGAGCTCTAGACGCGGATGGCCCGAAGAACGGGCGGTTGCGAGCGCTTCCGTGAGCAAACGGAGCGCGCGCAAGATTTGCATTTGCGTGAGCTGCGTCGAACGTTCCGCGGCAACTTTGGCGTCTTCCGGCGCCAGATCGCGCGAGAGCAGCTGCGCATCGATGCGGCCGACGAGCAGATTGCGGAATTCGCCGATAAGCGTGCGGGTGAGCACGAACATATCCGTGCCGGCATCGCTGGCTTCTTCGACGATACGCAGCACCCCGGCGGCGTCGCGCGCGATTAGCGTCTGGAGCAAACTCGCCGCGTAATTGCGGCCGGTAGCGCCGAACGCGCGATCGATCGTGTCGGCCGTAATCGTGCCGTCCGAGAATGCGGCCGCTTGCTCGAGCATCGTGAGCGCATCGCGGAGTCCGCCGTCCGCGCGGTACGCAATCGCACTGAGCGCGGCTTCATCGATCGCGATCTTCTCCGCGGTGGCGATTTCGCGCATACGCTCGATCATAACGGGAATGGCGATGCGCCGGAACGCGTAACGCTGACAGCGCGAGAGAATCGTGACCGGTAATTTCTCCGGCTCCGTCGTTGCCAAAATAAAGACGACGTGGTCCGGCGGCTCCTCGAGCGTTTTCAAAAACGCGTTGGCGCCTTCTTTGGTGAGCATGTGCGCTTCATCGATGATGTACACTTTTTTGCGCATCACCGACGGTGCAAATTTCACGGCATCGCGCAGCGCGCGGATCTCATCAATGCCGCGATTGCTCGCCGCGTCGATCTCCAGTACGTCGAGCGCCGTTCCCGCGAGAATCGCCTGGCAAAATTCGCACGTGTTGTCCGGCGTGGCGGTCGGTCCGTGCACGCAGTCGATGCAGCGCGCGAGAATTTTTGCCGCACTCGTTTTGCCCGAACCACGCGGACCCGAGAAGAGATAAGCGTGCGCGAGTTTACCGCTTTCAAGCGCGCTTGTGAGGGTGCGCACCACCGCGTCCTGGCCGACAAGGTCGGCGAAGGTCTTGGGGCGCCACGTACGATACAGGGACACCTCCGGTACTACTTTTTGTAGTTTCAGCGAGCCTGCCGCAGGGTATAGTATGAGTGCGCCGCGCTCGTTCTTTTAGAATGAAGCGGGGCACTGCTCGTCCCTCCACCAGAGAGAGTTGAGGAACTTGATCGTGGATCTGCGGACTGCGCTTCGTGAGAAGTTCGGTTTCGAGTCATTCCAACCCGGACAAGAAGAAGTCATTACCCGCGTGCTCGAGGGTAAAGACACGCTTGCGATTTTGGCTACCGGCGCCGGAAAAAGTTTGACGTACCAGCTCCCTTCATTACTCCTCGAAGGTACGACGCTGGTCGTCAGTCCGCTCATCGCACTGATGAAAGATCAAATCGACATGCTCAAAGAGCTGGGCGTGTACGACGTGATCGCTATCAACTCAACACTTTCGGAAGATCAAGAAGCGGCCGCGATGAAGCGCATCGCCGGCGGCACGATTAAGATCGTATTCGTAACGCCGGAAAAGCTCGAAGACGAACACTTCATGCAACTGCTCACGAGCATTCGCGTTCCGCTGTTCGTCGTCGACGAAGCGCATTGCATCAGCCAGTGGGGGCACGACTTCCGCCCTGCGTATTTGGCACTCGGGCACATCATCGAACGCCTCAGCCACCCCACGGTGCTCGCCCTGACCGCAACGGCAACGCCTGCCGTGCGAGAAGATATTCTGCATCAACTGGGCATCCCGAACGTCAAGCCGATTGTCAAAGGCTTCGATCGCCCGAATTTAATTTACGAAGTTCGGCGCGCCGAAAAAGAAGCCGACAAACTCAAGATTCTCAAGCAGCTGTTCACGGGTGATGAGTTGCCTGGCACGGGCATCATCTACACGGCGACGATCAAGAACGCGCTTGAAGTACAGAAGTATCTGCAAGACCAGCTTGATATTCCGGCTGCGGTGTATCACTCGAAGCTCCAAAAACAAGATCGCACGTCCGTGCACGAATTGTTCATGGACGAGCACATCCGCGCCGTTGTCGCAACCAACGCGTTCGGCCTTGGCATCGACAAGCCGAACATTCGCTTTGTCGTGCACTACGATCTGCCGGGTTCGGTCGAAGCGTACACGCAGGAGGCGGGGCGCTCCGGACGCGATGGCTTACCATCGCGCTGTCTTTTGATTTACCGCATGAGCGACACGCGCGTGCAGAATTACTTCCTCACCGGCAAGTATCCGGATATCGAGGAAGTGCAGAAAGTCTTCGGCA
>CAZERJ010000043.1:0-20681 GCA_964514445.1 uncultured bacterium
TACTGGTTCCGGCCGGTGCGCGAGCGCAAGATCAAGCGCCTTTTTCTAATCTCAAGTGGCGTCTGGTTGGGCCGGCCGTTGCGGGCGGACGCGTTCCGGCCGTTGCGGGCACCGCATCGAACCGCGATCTGTACTACCTTGGATCGGCCGGTGGGGGCGTGTGGAAAACGATCAACGGTGGCGCAACGTGGGAGCCGGTCTTCGATAAGGAGGGCGTCTCGGCTGTCGGCGCCGTAACGATCGATCCGACCAACGAAAACGTCGTCTGGGCCGGCACGGGTGAAGCCAATCCGCGCAACAACGTTACGTACGGCGACGGCGTCTACAAAACAACCGATGGCGGCAAAACCTGGAAGAATATGGGTTTGCGGCCGACGCGCCACATCTCACGCATTCTTGTGGATCCGAAAGCTCCGAATCATGTGATCGTTGGCGCGTTCGGCGACCCGTTCCGCGATTCGACCGATCGCGGCGTGTACGTCACCGATGACGGCGGTGCAACGTGGAGCAAGACGTTGTACGTCGGCCCGCAAACCGGCGCTTCCGAGCTTGCGATGGATCCGAACAACCCCGCGATCATCTACGCCAGCATGTGGCAGTTCCGCCGCGAGCCGTGGACGTTTCACTCCGGCGGTAAAGACGACGGTATTTGGCGCTCGATGGACGGCGGCAAAACGTGGACGCGGTTAGTGGGTCACGGTTTACCTACCGGCCTCACGGGGCGTAGCGCAGTGGCGATCGCGCCGAGCAACAGCAAACGCATTTATGCGCTCATCGAAGCGAAAGACGGCATCCTTTGGCGCAGCGATGACGGCGGCGAGAACTGGACGATGGTCTCAAATGATACGATCGTCGATCAGCGCCCGTTCTACTTCACACACATCAACGTCGATCCCAAAGACGAAAACCACGTTTACGGCATTTCATTCCAGCTGGCCGAAAGCAAAGACGGCGGCAAGAAGTTCAAAGCGATCGCGCAGTCGGTGCACGTGGACTACCATGCGATGTGGATTGACCCGAACGATCCCAAGCGGATGATCGTCGGCGAGGATGGCGGCTATGCCATCACGACGGACGGAAAAAACTGGACGTTCTCGCGCAACGTACCGATTGGCCAGAACTACCACGTTGGGGTCTCCGTGCACGAAAACCCGTATTGGATCTGCGGTTCGCTGCAAGACAACAACGCGTTCTGCGGACCGGAGAACTCCAAGAACCCTGAAGGCATTCTCGACGAATACTGGCAGAACGTTGTCGGCGGCGACGGCATGTGGTCGGTTCCGGATCCGTCCGATCCGCGCCACATCATCACCGATCTTCAGCCGGGGCGCGTGTTCGATTACAATAAATCGACGCAAACTTCGCGCGCGATCATGCCGTACTTCGATTTCAACCGGTACGACTTTCAGCTCTTCGCGCGCAAGTACCGGTTCAACTGGGATTCGCCGATAGCGTTCGCGGCGTGGAATCCGAAAGAGCTGCTTTTCGGCGGCAGTGTGCTGTTCCGTTCGTACGACCGCGGCGTTCACTGGCAAGTGATCAGCCCCGATCTCACGTTGAACATGAAAGCGCACCAGCAACCCTCGGGCGGCCCGATTACCCTTGATGTTTCCAGCGCGGAGTTCTCCGATACGCTGCTCGATATCGAAACATCGGCCGTCAAGCGCGGATTGATTTGGACCGGCGCCGATGACGGCGTGATCGCCGTATCGCTCGACGACGGCAAGACGTGGGCGAAACATACCATCGGCGGCCTTCCGCCCTACGGCCGCGTGGAATCGATTGCGCCTTCCGCTTTCGATCCTTCGACGGCGTACGCGAACGTCGACCGGCACCGCTCCGGCGACTATACGCCGTACTTGTACGTGACGCACGACTATGGCCGCACGTGGACTCGCATTACCAGCGGACTGCCGCCCGATCAATGGGTTCGTTCGGTGCGCGCCGACATTCATAATCGCAATCTGGTGTATGCCGGCACCGAAAACGGCTTATGGATCTCGTACGACGGTGGCAGCCGCTGGCAGAATTTCCGGATCAACGTGCCGCCGACGTCCGTTCGCGACATCCGTATCCAACCCGAGTTCAACGATCTCGCAATCGCCACGTCGGGACGCGATCTGTACATCCTTGACGATCTTACATCGCTGCAACAGTTGCCGCAGGCGCGTGCCGCCGGAGTCATGCTGTTCAAACCGCGGGTTGCGTATGAATACTCGCTACACAGCAATGATGAAGGCGCGTACACGCGTTTCGCCGGACAAAATCCGCCGAACGGCGCGATCATCGACTTCTACCAGTCCGCACCGCAAAGCAAAGGACCGTCAATGGAGATCCTCGCCGGCGGGCACGTGATCGCGCACATCAAGCCGGCACCAACGCCGAAGCCCAGTGCAAGCCCATCGGCGGAATCTGCGGAAACATCTGCCGATGAGGGGGGCCCGCCGGCGCCGACTGTTTCCAACAAAGCCGGCATCAACCGCGTTGTGTGGAACTTCCGAGAAGATCCGCCGCCGCAGTGGACGAGTACCAAACCGGAGTTTCGCGGCCCGCGTTCGGGTGCCGTCGTTCCTCCGGGAACGTATGCGGCGCGTCTGATGATTGGCGGACGCACGTTCACGCAGTCGTTTGTCGTCAAGGCCGATCCGCACTCGCCGTACACGCAAGCGCAGCTCGAACAAGCGTACGCGTTCGCGAAAAAGTACCTTGGCGTGACCGGGCAGCTCAACGGCATTCTGAATCAGATCGACAGCCAACGCAAACGGCTTGAATCTGCGCACGATTCGCTTAGCAAGAGCGGTAACAACGCGGCGCTGCTCGCGAAGGTCAATGCTGCGCTAAGCGCTCAGCAAACGATCTTCAAGCAGTTCACAGCGAACTACCAGAACGGCGAGGACTCGATTCAATTCCCCGGACAGCTGCGTGAGGATATCCCGCGCGCAGGTTTCGGTGAAGCGCAGCCGCCCACGCCCGCGCTGATCGAGTACGCAAAGCGCTTCGATGCCGCGTATGCGCGCGAACTGGCCGCGTATCGTTCGTTCGAACAGAGCACGTATGCGCCGCTTGACGCCCAGCTCAAGGGCGCGGGCGTGAAGTAGCATGTGCGTGCAGTCCTCGATTTTCTCGAGGGCCTCGTTTCTCGCGGCCGCCGGCGCGGCGGCCGCAGCCGGATCGGCGGTTGCCTCGCAAGGGGCGCCGCCGTTTCCGTCTCTGCCGTCCGGTCTTTCAAAAGGTAATGCACGAGCGGCCGCGATTGCGCACGCGTCTCCGCTTGCGCAGCGTAACTGGCATCTCGCATTACAGCTTGCGCAGAGTATCGGCGATGCACGCATGCGTGCGGATGTGCTCGATCTGTTGCAGCAACCGGCAACGAAATATGCGCGGCGCTATACGAGCGCACAGGCGCGCAGCGATCTGCGCGATACGCTGGTGCGCGAAGGCCTGCTCAAAGCCGACGTTCCAATCGCCGGTATCTTTCCGCCCGGCGTTGATGGCTCGGGCGCGCGCAGCCGCGATTATCGCCGGCGTTGACCCGGTCGAGTCCGGTTTAGTCGCGAAGAGCGGCGAGCGATGGGTGCTCGCTGCATTGCCGCCGCAGCATCCACGCGCTGCGCGAAGTCGTTCCGCAGCTTGCAAAGATTGATTCCTCGCCCTGGTACCGGCACGAGAGGCTTTCAAAGCATTCGGCGATTGCGCTCTACGATGCGCTCACGAAAAACAAGCTCGCAGAAACGCTTCGTGGTTGAACGAGCCGCCGTTGCCGAACCGAACGATGACGCTCTGCTCTGAAGGTATCACGTACATCGCTTGACCGCGTGAACCGCTGGCGTAAAAAAGATCTTCAGGCGCGCTCTTCGGCGCCAGCCACCAGCACAACCCATATCGCGGATTCGCCCCCGAGCCTTTGAAGCATTCAGCGTACTTCGCGTGATGCTCCAGCATGTACGCGCCGTAGAGCGACCAATTGCGCGCAGTCAAAAACGCGCCGGTCGGAAGCGGATGCGTGCCGTCCTTGAGTTCGCGCCACCGTTCGACTTTGACGCGCGCATCGAGCAGTATTCGCTTTTCCAAATATTCGTGCGGCGTGAGCTTGTGCGGCGCGATACGCTGCGCAAAAACCGCGCCGAAGATCTGCAGTGCGATCCCGCCGTATGTGAAACGCTCGCCCGGAAGTGCATTGGGAACGGTCGCGAGCGCTTTCTCATACGTGGGAACCGCGCTGCCCAAACCGCCGAACGGGACGCCCGCCGTCAAGTTCAGCAACTGGCGTACGGTGGCGCCGCTCCAGACCTTTTCGTCGAGGTGCATCAAGCCTTCGCGCGCCGCGCGCACGGCGGCAACGCCCCAAAAGCTCTTTGTCCCGCTAAACAACGCGTGGGCCTCGTTTGCACCGAAGCCGCCGTCGTAGAGCTCCTGTACAGGCTTGCCTGCGCGGACAATGAGTAACGCTTGCGGTTGATGGCGCTGGTGGTACGCCGTTGCACGCTCGACATTCACAGGGGTATAATAACAGACCACAGATGAGTCGCGCATTCACCAAAGAGACCGACCGTGACCCGGAGCCGCAGATCGTGCACTCGCGCGAGCATCCCTATCGTGTCACGCCCGCCGGTTTTGCGGATTTACAACGCAAGCTCGCCATGGCGCAGGAAAGCAACGACGATCGCGCCGTTGCCGATCTCCAAGAACGCATTGCCGCCGCGGAAGTGATCGACCCTGCAGAGCAGAAGCGCAAGACCGTCGACTTTGGCGCGCGCGTTACGATCGATGTTGTTGGCCAAGGAACTGCAACGTATTCAATCGTCGGCGAAGACGAAGCCGATCCCCTTTCCGGAACGATTAGCTGGCTCTCACCGCTCGCGCAAGCGTTGTGGAATCACCGTGCCGGCGATCGCGTTGTCTGGGAGCGTCCCGCCGGAAACGTAAACGTCCGGTTAATCAGCATCGAGTATTAAAATCGCAATTGCGCCCATCGGTGAGCACGAGATTATAACGGCTACGATGCGGTTGGAAGCTCCTGTGGGTAGAGCACGCGCTCCGGGCGGCGCCACCAACCCGGTTTTGTGAATGCTGCGTGGTCGCATGTTCGCGTAGCGCACACCTCTCTGATCCACTGGGCGACCGGTGTCTCAACAATATCGCCGGTGCCGACATCGAAGGCGCCCGACTCGTAGTATCCGTTGCATTGGGTTAACAGCGAATCCCAATCGTAGGCACCCAGCAGCGACCAGACGGTAAACGCGCGAACGTCGGCGCCATACTGCGCGAGCGCTTGTACCTCGTTGTAACACTCCTGAAGCCATCGCAGCTGCTCGTCGAACCGATCGCCAAGATGCGACTCGGTAATGGCAACCGGAAGACGGTAGCGTTCCCACACTTCGCGTGCGAGCACACAAATGCCGCGCAGCGCTTGCCTTTGCACGCGCACCGCTTCTACGTCAACGTACCGCATGCGTCCGTTGCCTGCGGCGGCAACACCGGGATATGCATCGATCCGATGATCCAAGAACCGCTCACCGGTAACGTAATAATTGAGTCCTAGAATATCCGGCGGTGAATACATCGCATCGAGATCGGCACGACGCAGTGAGAAGCCGTGTGCGGCGGCCCACCGGAAAAATGCGGAATCAACATCCACCCGTCCGCACAGTAAATCGTATGAGGCAAACCGCCGTTCGTTTTCAAAATCGATTTGCTCGCGAAGTTCGGGCGTTCCGGAGACGTACCCCAGATCTTCCGTTTGGACGAGTTTGGCGTTCGGCGCGATGTCACGGATGACACGCATCGCTGCGGCCGTTGCGGTGACTTGATTGCGTAAGGCCGCCAAAAATGCGCGCGCGTCGCGCGCATGCGGATACCAAACGCCGTAGAGGCCGCAGAATCGTGCCGTCGTAAGCGGCTCGTTCACGGGCGTAAAGTACTCCAGCCAAGGATACCGCCTGGCAACTTCGCGCGCGAAGCATGCGAATTGCTTTGCGAACTGTGGATCCATCAAACTCGTGTGCGGCGGTCCGCTGCCGTGATGCAGCAGCGTGACGACCGGCTTTACACAAGCCTCTCGAAGCAGATGTAAACGTTCGTCGGTCCAGCTCCAGTCGGCGTGCCGCAGATCGCCGTCCGGCACAATGCGTTCCCAGAGAACCGGGTACCGCAGCGCCGTAATACCAAGCGACGCGATTGCGGCAATGTCGGCTGCGCGGTCGTGATGCCCGCTCAGACGAACTTGATCGACATACCGCTCCCCGACCCGCGCCACGGTGCACTCGATACCGCCCCAGATCTCGATGTTAGGCAACCTCCGTCCATGCGGCGGCGCCACGGATCTTTGCGTACGTCGTCAATGCTTGAGCGACAACTTGATCCATGTTGTAGTACTTGTACGTTCCGAGCCGTCCGACGAAGTACACATCCGGCGTCCGTTCGGCAAGCGTGTTGTATTTGGCGTACAGTGCCGAGTTTTCAGGACGCGGTATCGGGTAATATGGATCGCCTTCGCTTTGCGCGTACTCGAACGTAATGCTCGTGCGAGGATGCCGCTGCCCGGTCAGATGCTTATACTCGGTGACCCGGGTGTATGCACGATCGTTCGGATAGTTCACGACGGCTACCGGCTGGTATTGTTCGACGTCCATCGTGTGGTGTTCGAACCGCAGTGAGCGGTACGGCAGCGGACCGTAGCAACGCTCGAAATACTCGTCTACGGGCCCGGTAAAGACGGTAAGATCTGCTCGTACGCCATCGAGCTCCCGATAATCCGCCCCGAGTGCGAGTTCAATATTCGGATGATCGAGCATGTTCTGGAACATATGCGTGTAGCCGCGCAGCGGCATCGCCTGATACTTATCCGAAAAGTAGCGGTCGTCGCGATCGTAACGTATTGGGATGCGCGATGTCACGCTCGCGTCGAGCTGCGAGGGATCCAAGCCCCACTGTTTTCGCGTATAGCCTTGGAAGAAAAGCTCGTACAGCTCGCGTCCGACCTTTGACATCACGACATCTTCGGATGTCTGGATCTTGTCCACACGTTCTGCACGTTGTGCAAGAAATTGCTCCATAGCCGCGCTGTCGAGCTCGTATCCGTACAATGCATTGATCGTATCCAGGTTGATCGGCATCGGCACAAGGCGTCCGCGCACGTGCGCGAGCACGCGATGCTCGTATGGCCGCCACTTCGTAAACCGCGAGAGGTACGAAAACACGTCTTCGGAGTTTGTGTGGAAAATATGCGGCCCATACTGATGGATGAGGATGCCGTCATCGTTTAGGGTATCGTACGCATTCCCGCCGATGTGCGCACGGCGGTCAACAAGCAGCACGCGTTTGCCCGCGTCACGCGCAAAGCGTTCCGCCAGCACGCTGCCGGCGAAACCGGCACCAACAATTAGCGCATCAAAGTGCGCCGGCCTCAACCTACGCGCTCCAGCGTAGCAATTCGCGTACGCTCGATCTGCGCGCGCATGCCGCTCACCGTACTATCCCACGAATTTTGGGCGACGATCTGCCGAGCCTTGGCGCGCCACCGGGCCGATGGTTTGCCGGCAATCTCGTTCACGAGTGCCGCCGCTTTCGACGGCGTTTCGGCGATTTCGACGACGCCTTCAGTACCATAGGGGTCGACAACGTCGGCAATAGGCGTACTGATCACGCGCTTACCGGCGGCCAAATACTCAAGTGTCTTCGTCGGGCTGATGAAGCGCGTCGCGTCGTTGAGCGCAAACGGCAGCATCGCGATATCCCAATGTTCCAGGAGCGCCGGTAATTTTTCGTACGGCTGCATGCCGACGTAGTGAATATTACCGGCTTGCGGTAATGCGTTTGGATCGATCTTGACGACCGGGCCAACCAATACCAGATGCCACTGCGGAAGCAGCTGTGCGAGCGCGGCGACGTATGCGCTATCCAATCGTTCGTCGAGTACACCGTAGAAACCGATGCGAGGGCGCCCGACAGCGGCGAGCTCTCCAGGCTCCGCACGATCGCGCGGTGCGAAATGTTCTGCATCCACGGCGCTCGGAAAGCAATGCACGTTCGCGTGTAGTCGCCGCTTACTGTAATACAAGCTTCTACCGCCGGTGAAGACGACGTCCGCGATTTTCAGTAATTCGTTTTCCATGCGCCGCAGTTGCGGCGGTGCACCGGCGAACATACTGAGTTCGTCCATGCAATCGTAAACGCGCGTACCACGCAGATGGCTGGAGAATTCCAGCGCCAACGGCGTATAATACCAGAGTACGTTCGGCGTACCTGTAACGGCAATATGCATGTCGAGAAGCGCGCGCTGCACGTGCACTTCCGCAGATCGTTTGAGGTGATTGGGTAGAACAGGTTGCAAAACGTCGACGCCGTCATCAGTTCGGCGTCGCACCGTGGCTTGGCGAACATCTTCGTAGAGCGGCTCTTCCCAGAATGAAACGTCATAGCCCAAACGGGCGAAGCGGCTCAGAATATGTTGCGGGCGTTGATAGACGAAGTCCCAGCGTAGGTGTGAAAAACAAAGTATAGTTTTGATAGCTGCCGTCCATCCTTTCTTGGATGCCGATGTACCCGGCTGCGGCAGCTATGAAGCGGCGCGTTTGCGTGCGTTACCGAACGTAGAAAACGTAATAATCGGTAAGTGCGAAGGTTCATTCAATTCGCGCTTCACAATCAATTGTTTAAATTGTACAGTTCTGGTCGTGTACCCGGCAGTAAGCGCAATGCGAACGCCACGATCCCATGGCGGTAAATGCGCTGCGCGTAGCGGAGCGTTACGAATTGCGATCCAACGGCCGTTCATAAAGTACTGAAACGTAAATTGATAGCCGCGTCGCGCGCGCATGCGCAGGCGAAGTCCCTTGTACGTATGGACGTATACCCTGTGCAAGATCCGGTGAACGCCGGCCGTGCGTTGCCACACACGGAGTTCTCCCTGGTGATATGCAAGACCAACGGCGTTGTTGCGGTCGCCGTACGCGCAGATGCCGGCTTCGCCGCCACCTTGAAGCGAGCGTACGTCCAGTACCGTTTCCGCACGGTAATCGGCAAAATGTGGTGCACGAGCAACGACGGCGGCCAATGTGTCATTCACATCGTCGCTAGGCGTAATTGATATCCGGCCGGATCCGAGCATCGATCCGAATGTGACACGTGGCGGGCGATCTTGCGGCCACTGCCAGCCGCCGGCGGCACGCGATCGAAGGTGGTGAAACCGGCGCTTGGGACGCAGGGGTAACGCAGCGGTCACACTGGGTGTGCCGTTGCCGATCGCAGGCCAGCCATCGTTCCAAACGACTTCGTCGAGCAACATCTGCCGCCCGACGAAAATCGAATCGCGTTTGGCATATGCATGATAAACGTAGAACGTGCGACCGTAACCGTCGTCAACGACGCTTCCGTGTCCGGGGCATTTCCATGCGCCGCTACCTTTGAGAATCGGATTCGCGCCGCATTTTTCCCACGGACCGAGCAGCGAACGCGCGCGCGCCACGCCAACTGCGTATTTGCAATTCAGACCGCAGCACGCATTGCCGGAATAGAACAAGTAGTACCAGCCGTCCCGGCGGATTACGCTCGGTGCTTCGATGACGTGGCCTTCCCACGCCGCATCGTTACGCAAAATTGGATACGCCTGGCCGGCTAACCGCAGCCCGTCTTCACTTAGTTGCTGGATCCAAATGATCGCCGGCAGCCCGACCGCGTTACCGTCTTCTTTCCAAATCAAATACCGCGTGCCGTTTTCATCGCAGACCGGCGTTGGATCGATCGACCCGGAGCTTTGCCCAATCAGCGGCCCGTGATCGGTATACGGCCCGCGCGGATCGGGCCCCGTCGCAACGCCGATACTTAGCGGTCCGTCGGCATGCTGGGCGACGTAATAAACGTAAACGCGCTTATTGAAGTACGAAATTTCAGGCGCCCAAAATTTGCCGCGCGCCCACGCCGGCGGAACCGAAAACACTGCGCCGGTCTGCGTCCAATGGACGAGATCTTTAGAACGAAGAACCGGAAACTGCGGAGCCCAGTCGGTTGACGTCGCCGTCGCCCAAAAATCGCTGCCGATGCGTACGACGGACGGGTCCGGGTAGTCGCCGCGAAAGACCGGATTGCTATACGACCCGCGTGGTTTTGTGTTGATGATTCGATCGCCCATGATGAACCGCCATCCGGTCCTACAACGGTAACGGATGACGAGGATGCCCTGTTTCCATGTCGGCAGAAAAAAACGCAGCTTTAGCGAATGCCGGGCGGCATGCCCGACTTCAATGCGCACCACACTTTACACGAAGCCGGCGAACGGCACGAGCAAGCCTCGGAAGGGGCAAAGCTCGTGCCTATCGCTGCGGCGGTCATCGCCGTCTTTGCCGCCCTGGCAACGCTCTTTTCAAATCATAGTTCCGTCTCAGGGCTGCAAAAACGAACGCTCGCCGGTATTTACCAAACGCGCGCGGCGGATAGTTACAGCTATTATGAATCCAGCCGCATCAAGATCGAAATCGATGGCGCATTGTTGCAAGTTGCCGCCGTAAAGCCGGCTACCGCTGCGGCCCTCAAATCGCGCATTTCGAAAGAGTCGCAGAAGTCGGAGAAAACGCTGGAACAGGCGCGATCGAACGAGGAAGAGGCAAACAAATACATCGAGGACGCCGAGCGTCACATGGGTTCCTACGAGCGCTTCGAGGTATCCGCGACGTTGTTTGAAGTTTCGATCGTGCTCGTTTCCATTACGGCCCTGATGCGCACGCGCGCCTTGATGTATGTCGGTTGCGTTGCCACGGTGATTGGCTTAGGTTTCTTCAGCGCCGGTTTCATAGGGTAAGAAACCTGGGCGGGTGCGCCGCGGTTATAACTCATATGCGTATCGTTCCGGCTGAACAAATGACCGAGGGCGGCGGCTTTGTCGTGCGCCGCCCGTTCCCGACGCACGAGCTTTCGTTCGTCGATCCGTTTCTGCTCATCGACGAGATGGGTCCGGTCACTTACGCGCCCGGTCAAGCCGTCGGCGCGCCCGATCACCCGCACCGCGGTTTCGAGACGGTAACTTACCTACTCGCCGGTGGCATGGAGCACGAGGATTCACACGGCCACCGCGGCTCCCTGCGCCCGGGGGACGTGCAGTGGATGACCGCCGGCCGAGGCGTCATTCACTCCGAGATGCCCAGTTCGGAAATGATGAGCCGTGGCGGCTTGATGCACGGATTTCAGATCTGGGTCAATCTGCCGGGCTCGCTGAAAATGACCGCGCCGCGATATCAAGAGTACAACGCAACGCAGCTGCCGTTCGTGGAAGTAAATGGTGCGCATGTGCGCATTATCGCCGGCGAATACGGCGGCAAGCGATCGCCGATCGAAACGACGGCGCCGGCCACGATGCTGCACGTTAAGTTGGATCCCGGTGCGATTACGGACTTTGCCATCGCACCTGGTTCGAACGCGGTTGTGCACGTCATTGCCGGTTCGGCGGCGATTGAAGGTAAAGACGTGCTCGAGCATCAGGCGGCGATTTTTGAACCGGCACCGCAAGTGATTCACGTGAAAGCGCGTGAGAACGGTTTTGAAGCGCTCGTTCTAGCTGCAATTCCGCTGCGCGAACCTGTCGCGCGCTATGGTCCGTTCGTCATGAATACCGTTGACGAGCTGCAACAAGCATTCGACGATTTTCAAGCCGGACGCTTCGGCGAGATTGCGCGCGTGAATTAGCGGCAGCGCGTACGTTCGCCTACCCTGTTCGTCCCGGCTTTTGTTTATCAGCACTTAATCTGCGCCGACGTATAGTTACTCCATAACCGTTTCTCTTACAAGCGCGTCAACGGAGGCTTTTTCGTCATGGTGCCTTTTTCACGGTACGTGAGTGGCTTGGCCATTCTCGCTTTTTCCGCGTGCTCTAGCGGCGTTTCGATGTCGCCGGGCTCAGCGGCAAATACTCCGGCGCTGCAGTCCACAACTCATCGCGGAACCCTATCGTCGTCATCGATGTCGACACAGCAGATCACGACAGCTCCGGGATACAGCGTCACGCTTTACGCGCGAGGCACCTCCAGTCTGACGAAACCAGATGCGGTCGTCTCTGCCGGTGGGTACACGTTCGTCGCGTATCAGAATGCAACCACCGCAACCGGTGGCGGCGGTAACAGCACAATCGTGGAGTATGTAGGCGCTGGGAAGATCGCCAAGACGTTGAACCTACCCGGACGCATCGACGGGATGCGGTACAACTACTACGCAAACGCGATGTGGATCACGGTAAATGAGGATGCAAACAGTTCACTTTACACGTGGAATCCTTGGCATGGAACGCTCAATCACTACACGTTTTCGTCGGCGTCACACGGCGGCGGTTACGACGACTTAGCGTTCGCCAACGGAAAAGCGTTCATTGCTGCTTCCAATCCGACGCTGAACTCCTCGGGCGTCAACACCGGGCCGGCAGTGGTAAGCGTGACGCTTTCGGGCACCGTGGCCCACGTTACGCCCGTGCTCTATGGCAATTCCAGCGCGCGCGACGTCTCTAGCGGCTCGACCGTGACATTGAATTTGACCGATCCCGACTCGCTCACCGTCGCGCCCAACGGCGACGTCGTGCTCGTCTCACAAGGTGATTCGGAACTAGTGTATTTGCACAATGCGGGTCTGCCGACGCAAAGCGTGAGCCGCCTGGCAGCAGGAACGCAGCTCGATGACACCGTTTATGCGACCGAATCAGACGGAATTTTTTACGTCGTTGATTCGTCCGCCAATGCGACTTACATCATGCGCGGGCCGATTCAAAGCGGAGCCATTTACACCGAGGCGCCGAGCGATTCAGGAGTCAATAGTTTTATCGGAATCGTCAACCCAACGACCGGTTCGATTACTCCGGTGATCATCGGTTTCGGCAGCCCGACGGGCCTTATCTTCGTTACCGATCGCGACTAGCTTCGCGATCTCAGGCAACGCTTGCGCTGCCGGTGCGCGAAGTACGCACTGGCAGCGCGAGCTGATCACCGTAGCATCCGGATTGATCTCCGCGATAAACGCGCGCGGATTTTGGAATGCTAGGGCCGCGGCAGGATACACTTGCGCCGACGTGCCCACAACGAGAATGACGTCGGCGTGTGCCGCTGCGTCCGCCGCACGTTGCCAAACGTCTTGTGGCAACATCTCGCCGAACCACACGACTTGCGGACGAAAGCGGCCACCGCACTGATGCTCGATGTGTGTCTCCGGAAGGCCGCTTGCAAGCGGGAACGTTGCGTCACAGCCCGTGCATCGCGCTTCGCGCAAGTGCCCGTGCAACTCGAGCACGTTGCGCGAACCGGCGCGTGCATGCAGCGAGTCGACGTTTTGCGTTGCGATCGTGAACTGCGGAACGAGCCGTTCAAGCTGCGCGAGTGCGACGTGTCCCGCGTTCGGCTGAGCGCCGCGATATGCGAGAATGCGCTCGTTGTACCAGCACCACACGATCAGCGGATCTCGCGCGAACCCTTGTGGTGAGGCAAGATCCTCAACGCGGTGTTTTCCCCAATATCCGTCAACGCCGCGAAACGTCGGTAACCCGCTTTCCGCGCTCATGCCCGCTCCGGTGAGAACGAACGCCGATTGCGCGTCCCGCAGGCGATCGGCTACGGCGTGCGTGTTTGTCATAATGCACGAACGTACGCACGGCGCTCGTTGTAAGTCCTTCTACCACGTGTCTACATACCGCGAATAATGGCTCTGGTCACATACTGATCGGCAACCGAGTAATACAAATGGATGTCGCCATCGATCTGAAGCGCGGACGCGGCGAACACAATGTCCGTATCGTCAGCATTCCGTTTGATGTGGGGAAAAACGATCGGATGCTCGGAACGCGCGACGACACGCGTGTACTGCGCATCGAACACCACCCAGCCGATGCGCCATTGTGCGTGCTCCGTTCCACCGTTGTAAAACATTACCGGATGCTGCGGATCCGAATCCAGGATTGGACCGGTGCTCAGGTGCCAGCAATCCCAGTTTCCCGGCCTCGCATCGAAAAGCGCCGGTAGAATTTCCCATGGTCCATCGACGTGTTCGGATCGCGCAATGCCGATCTTAGATTTATTCTCGTGCGCGAATTCAAAAAACAATCGCCAGGTACCGTCGGCGACGCTAACGATCGTCGCTTCTTTCGGATTCGCGGCAGCGTCGGATGAAGCAACCGCGATACCGCGTTTGGCGAGATGATGCACATCAGGACCTGCTGCCAGCAGCAGTTCGCCGCGCTTAATGTGCTCGTTCCACCCGCTGTAATACACGAAGTACGTTTCGCCGCATTTCGCAATTGTGGGATCTTCGCAGCCGCCACTGTCGTACGAGCCCGGGATGTCGGCGCCGGGCGCGATGACGGGCTGCTCCTCCAGCGTGAAATGCGAACCATCGGGCGAGGTGCCGTAGTGAATGCGAGCAATTTTTTCGGACGCGATATCGGAGTGGTTCACGACGCGAAGCAGCATTTTGTATGCGCTCGATTCGCGCCACACGCATGGACTAAGTTTGTACATCGCTGCGAGCTGCGGTGAACATGCAAACGTCACTTCGTCGAGCCGGACGAGGCGAAAGTCGTGTACTTTTTCCATTACACCCATCATAACGCTTGCACCCGCCCTACGGATGGCATAGTCGAAAAGAACAAGTACCGTAGTGCTAATTGATAACGGCGACGCCACTGATAATTTTTGTCACGATTTTGTTCGCGAAGTATTAGAATATAAATGAGCGCTGCCGATCCATCAGCGGAGGCGCGCTCCTAGGAGGCGCTATGAGTCTATTCAGACGTGTGTGCGCACCACTTTTCCTCATGTGTGCACTATGTTGTCAGCCCGTATTTGTTTGTGCCGGCACAACCGGCACGATCACCGGCGCAGTCGTCCTCGCGACGGGTGAACCTGTCCCCGATGCCGTCGTTTCAGCGAACAGCGCATCGCAAGCGGCAACGGTCCATTCGGACAATGCGGGTCACTTCGTGTTTCTCTCGCTCGCGCCCGATACGTACGTCGTATCGGCGACAAAAGAGGGCTACGATTCCGTTTCGATCCCCGGCGTCAGCGTGTTCGCAGACCAAACGCGAGCCGTGTCGCTGGTCACGCGAAAATCGCTCAGAACGATTGCCAACGTTACCTCCCAAGCGGCAACCGCGCTGGTCCGGCCCGGTACAACAAGCGATATTTATTCCGTCGATCCGGCTACCGCGCGTCAAACTGCGGTACTAGGCGGCGGAGGCAACTTGAATAACGCGTATTCTGCAATCTCATCGGTTCCCGGTACCTACGTTCCACAAGGCCAGCAAGGATACGGCCAGGCGTTGTACATTCGCGGCGGCGATTATACGCAGATCGGCTACGAGTACGACGGCGTCCCGGTAAACCGCTCGTTCGACAATTATGCCGGCGGTTCGCTTGCAAGTTTAGGGCAGCAAGAACTGCAGGTGTACACGGGAGGCGCTCCAGCGGGTTCGTCGGCCGCCGCTATCTCCGGATTCATCAATCAAGTGATCAAGACGGGAACATATCCGGGTTTTGGAACGATCACGGCCGGTATCGGTTCGCCGGCGTTTTATCATAATCTCAACGTCGAGGCGGGCGGCGCTTCGCCAAATCGCCTTTTCTCGTATTATGCAGGCATGGGCGGCTTTAACCAGGGCTTTCGTTTGTTCGATCAATTCAACGGCGGCGGGACGCATCCCGAACTGGGCTATGCAACCGTGCTGAATAGCCCGTTTAACACATCGGTCAACGGTATTCCGACCGGTGTGGTGCCGAACTGCGTTGCCGGCGCATCCGGAGAAAGTACGCCTGCGACAAGACCCGCCGGAATGAACTTCGATCCTGGATGCTTTGCGTTCGGACCTGGCTACGTGGGCTTCGGCGCGAATGTTCAAACCGCAGCAGGTCCAGGCTCGGGCGGATTCTTTTTCGCAAATGAAATCGACCGCGAAGCCGTTGCCAATATTCACTTCGGCGTTCCACACAAATACGACGCCGGACGCGACGACGTCCAACTGTTGTGGACGGCCGGAACGCTGTGGTCACCGATTTACACAAGCCAAAACGACATCGGTCTGACGAACGTGTTCAACGCTGTCGGTCCGCCACCGGGACACGCGGAGTGTCTGAGTCCCACCGGCACGCTGATCTGCAACTCGACGCTGGCGTATGACGAGCCGCTCGTATTTCCGCCGGGCACGCATTTTGGACAACCGGCAGCGGGGCTCGTTGCCGTGCCGTACTTCCAGCCTAGTTCCCCGGGACAAAGACTGCCGAATGCACTGATCGATCCGAACGCGCGCGACGGGTACATCAACAATCAAGATATCGAGAAGGTGCAATATCAGAAGAACATCGGTTCGAACGCCTACGTACGCGCTTTCGGCTATCTTTTCTATTCAGATTGGCTCATCAATGGCCCAAACTACAATGGCTTGTTTGTGCCGACCGCCGTGACGGCGAATTTCGGTAACATCGGACCACTCTACGGCGGTTCGCCGGACTACGAGCTCAGCACGCACACCCGCGGCGGAGAAATTCAGTTCGCCGATCAATTGAACACCCAGCACCTGCTGAACTTTACGGCAAACTATACAACAGCATCGACGATTCGTGCCAATAACACGACGCTCGTAGACGTTGCCGGTTCGAATGCACGCGGCACGAGTGACACGGACGGTGTGAATTGTTTCAACAAATTCGGCGCAATCGCACCATGCAACTCCGCCTCGACGGCAGGTAAGTACACAAATCCGACACCGTTTACGCCGATCAACGGCACGTGGATCGTGACCAATAACGTACCTCGTGCGACGTTCAATAACGTTGTTCCAAAATTCGCGTCGGTGGCACTTTCGGATCAATTCAGGCCTAACGAGAAATTGTTGTTCAATGTCGGCGTGCGGTACGAGCGGTTCGAATATGACCTCGGCAATACGCAAGACAACGGCAAGAATTTTTGGTTTGCCGCCGCTCAACGCGAATTTTGCTACGATCCTGCCACGCTACAAGTGTCCTTCACGGCTGCGCTGACGTGCCCGGCGGGTCTTGTGCATCCTGACGGCCTCAACGGCGATCGCCTGCTGACGAACAAGTACGATCCCACGGTTGTGAGCACCGTCGTTTCACCACGCTTCGCGATGACGTATGACGTCAATCCGAATACGGTCCTGCGATTCTCGTACGGGCGCTATTCGCAGCCGGTGAATGCGGCATTCGTGCAGTACAACCGCGAGGAGCCGAACCTGGCGAAATTCCTGTTCCAAACGTTCTGGAAGTACGGGTTTACCTCGCCTCGCCACGACGTCGTGCCGTCGATTTCTGACAACTTCGACCTTTCGCTGGAACACCGGTTCAGGAACACGGACGTTTCGTTCAAACTCACGCCGTACTACCGGTCGACCGAAAATCAGGTGCAGCAGTTCTACCTTGACCCGACGACCGGGTTCGTCAGCGGACTCAACGTCGGACATCAAACGAGCTACGGCCTGGAGTTCCAACTGCAGAAGGGCAACTTCGATCGCAACGGACTCTCCGGCTTGCTTTCGTACACGTACACGCATTCACGCATCGTGTACAACGACTTCCGGTCCGCGCCCGGACGCAACGTCATCGACGTCATCAACGATAGCATCAAAGGCTATAACGCGCTAACGTCCGCGGGCGGCGGCGCGCCGTGCTACACGAATGCCGGCAATGGAACTCCCGATCCGGCGTGCGGACCGACGTCGATTCGTAACCCATATTTCAACGATCCGATGCAGCCGCTTTTGAACCGCAGTGGTGCATACTATCCGTTCGACTTGTTCCCCGCAGTGCCGCAATACACCGCGTTTGTGGCGAATATTACCAACAGCTACTTCGTTCCGCATGTTGTCACGGGCATCCTTAATTACCGGTGGAACAAACTGGCCGTTACGCCATCGATCGTGTATGTTTCGGGCAATCCGTATGGCGTGCCGTTAGACACGCCGGGCATCGATCCGCGCACATGCACCTTCAATCAAGCCGGCGTGCCCACCGCGCCCGATAAGCTGCTCGCGGACTACACGTCCTGCGCCGGACAAGTTTCCGTGCCGAATCCGGAAAACGGCGGTCATTTCACCAGCCTGGGTCAATTCCGCAATCCGGACCAGATCACGATCAACACTGCATTCTCGTACGACATCAGTAAAAATATCCGTGCGACGGCATTGCTGGCGAATATTTACAACCACTGCTTCGGCGGAACGTCGACACCTTGGACCACCGCATTCCCGCCGGGCAACAGCAGGTGCGCATATGGATCTAACGGCTTCGCGCCATCACCGATAGCGCCGCACGGCGGCTTCTACAACGGCGCGGGACCAAACGACATCGCCGCCAACGGCGTGCCGCTCAACCCGTACCTCGCCCACACATACGTGCCGATCGGCTACAACTTACCGTTTGAGGCGTACTTCAAAGTCGAGATCAAGATATAAAATTTCAGCCTCTCTCCCTCTCGCATGGAAACGTCCGCTCCGGCGGACGTTTCCGTTTGGGCGCGAGTCAGCGCGGTCTTGTTCATCAGCGGAAAATGCTTGTCGGTTGCGATGATGCGACTATACGTGTCGCGCGTGAGGCCGCCGGCGCGCAGCGCTTCGATGATCCGCTGGAGATCCGCTTGGTCGCGGGCCACGCACTCCAGCACCCAATCGTACCGGCCCGTCGTCACGAACGCGCGTACCACTGCGGGCGTCGCTGCGGCCCGCGCCTCGAACTGCTCCGCGCTCGTCGTGGATTCCATCTTCACTTCGATCAGCGCTCGGATTGTTAGCCCGAACGCCGCTGGATCGACCTCGGCGCGGAAGCGCCGCACGACGCCGCGGTCTTGGAGCTTTCGCACGCGCTCGGCAACGGCATTTGGCGAGAGGCCGACAAGGTCGGCCAGATCCTTGAACGAGATTCGGCCGTCGCGCTCGAGCGCACTGAGGATATCGCGGTCGATCGCGTCGATCATTGCGTTTTCTTCCGCGCGCGACGCATTTGGCCCCGCAAAATCTGTGTGAAGCGAAGGGCGTCCAGCGTTATGCTTGTGCCATGATGAACATCGCCGCCCTCGTGCTCGCCGCTACGCTGACGCCGGCGCAAATCGATAGCGTCATCAGCGCCGCGGAAAAAGCGAGATTCTACGCGTTTCCGCAAACTGCAGCGCGCGCGGTGGTGATGCTCAAAGCGAACACGCCGCGCTACGTAAAATTGAGCGATTCGAATGCCTTGAAAGAGGCGGTTGATAAGGATTTGTACGCCGTAACCCACGACAAGCACATCCATTTATTGTATCCGTTTGAGGGCAGCGACGAGAACGTTCTCCCATCAGCGGCCGAGCTGCGCGCAGCATATTTCCGAACTGGCAGGACAACTTCGGATTCCAATCGGTGCGCAGGCTTCCCGGAAACGTCGGGTACATCGACTTCCGCTACTTCTCAAACGATCCCGGAGTCGGCCAGACCATCGCTGCGACGGTGGGATTCCTAGCGAATACGGATGCGCTCATCATCGATTTGCGCAAGAACGGCGGAAGCAGCCCAATTGCCGCGCAAACCTTGAGGCGTATTTCTTTGCGCACCAAGAGCCAATCACGTCCATCAAGCGCCGGGACGAAGACACGGGTGTGGTCACGGAACACCAGCAATACACCGCTGCGACGGTTCCGGGCCCACTTTATCTCGAAAAACCGGTCTATCTGCTCACGAGCAGCCGCACGTTTTCGTGCGCCGAGCAGTTTACGTACGATCTGCATAATTTGCACCGCGTGACGGTCGTCGGTGAGACGACGGGCATGGTGCGAATCCGGGCGCAGTGCACGCGCTCGGCAACGGCTTCGGTATCTTTATGCCGTACGGCTACGCATACAGCCCCGTCACGAAGACAAACTTGGAAGGCACCCGCATCACCCCTGACGTTGTGGTGACGGCTTCTCAGGCGCTTAAAAAAGCATACAATACCGCGTTGAAGTATGCGCTTGCACACAGCACGACGCCGGCGCGCGTGAGGAAACGCAACAGGCCCTAAACGACGAAGCGAAAGCGCTTGCCGGACAACCGTAACGCGCCTTCAAATCGTGCTAGAGAGTAAGGCGCCTTAGGCTACAACGAATCGAGCAATTAATCTCGCTTCGTCTTTGCGGGAAATCGAATGTACGCGGACGGTACGTGCTCCGTGAGCCACACGCCGTTGCTCGCGACACGGAACGTAAAGCCATCGTCGTGCATTCGTCTCGCCTGAATTTCGAGGACAACGGGTCTGCCGCGGCGCCCGCCGACAGAGTGCAGTTTGTGCGTCGATCGAGAGGTGAACGTCGTGCCTGTTCAATCGTAAGAGCCCCTGGGAGCGTATCACCGATATGGAAGTCTCGACCGTGCCATGAAACAACACATCCGGCGGAACTGTCGGCAGGTAATTCAAGTCAACGTCGATACTGTGCCCCTGGGCCGCTCGGATACGCTGCCCGTCGTCGCTGAATACAAATCGTCGCTTAGGGCTGGTTGCGACGACCTCTTCCAGCATAGGACGTGTAACCTCTGCGCCATGAGTACAGGATGCCTCAAGCAGAGAGTCCACCGAAGCCCAGCCCGCGACGTCGAGTTCTAAGCCGATTGCATCCGGCTCATGTCGCAGAACAAACGAGAGAAACTTACTCAGGCGCCTACGTTCGCTTTCATCCATCATCTACGCAGTTCCGCGCTATGGTGCGTT
>CAZERJ010000044.1:0-20594 GCA_964514445.1 uncultured bacterium
ACGCGCGTACCGCTGCCGGCCAATCATACGTTCACGTATTCGTATGAAGCGCAAGTGAACGGGCTCAAGAAAGGCGCTAAATGAAACGGATTCTTCTGCGCGCGTGGGCCGGCGTTTTTATTTTTGCGTGTGTCTTAGGACTCGCGCTTTCGCGTCATTCCGCGTTACTGCCGGCGACCGCAGGTACGCCTACGCCGCTTCCATCTGCATCCGCTGTGCCGACTCCGGCAAGCACGACCGCTCCGAATACGAATATTACGAACGCTGCAAGCGCAACGTATAGCGACGGAAGCAATACGTATACGATTCTTTCGAATACGGTCACCGTTGTCGTGCAAAACGCACCCTCACTCGTGATTCTCACGACGAACGGCACGGCGGCCGGTAACGTGAGCGGGCAAATCTATCCCGGTGATTATCTCACCGAATACTACACGCTCGTGAATACCGGTAACGGCACGGGCAACTTCGTGCTCGCCACGGCGGCGCAAGCCAGTCCGACGCCGCTTCCGGCCGGGAACGCGGGCAGCGGTGTTTCAGGTCCCGTGCTGGCTTCGACGGTTACGTATGACGTCAGCTGTAGCGCCGGCGCCACACTCAATGCGGTTGAGACGACGCTTTCCGCGGTCAATACCGATCTTCAAAATGCTGCATGCCAAGTCGCTGCGGGCGGTGCGGTAAACATGGCCGTGACGTTCGAAACGAACACCACGACCGTTACGCCGACCACCACTTCGGATTTGGAAGGCCAAATCACCTATAGCGCCGTCGGTTCCGCTGCTGCGGCGTCCTCGCTGTGGGCCAACAATTCGTATTCAGAGAGCGTCGTCAGCGACATGCGCGTTGACGTGCAAAAGAGCCCCGCGCCGATTGCAACCGACGGTACTGAGACCTACACCGTCACGGTTCACAATGCCGGCTACGGCAGCGCGAACTTCATCAACAGCTACGGCACGACATGCGTTGCATCGTCGGTGATCGTCTGCGGTCCGGCGCTCAGCGGCCCGGGCATGCTGATCAGCGATAAAGTTCCGCTGAATGCGCAGAACACACCGCTGCCCGTTGTAACGATCGTTCCGTCACCGGGTCCGCGTCCAACGCCGGCTCTGCAGACGGAAACCGTCGTCTACACCACCGACGCAACCGCGACGAACGGTTGGAGCACGCCGAATCCAACCGGCACGTTCCCGCCGACGACGCGATTCGTTGGACTCTTCCTTTCAGGCCCGGGAACGACGGCGCTCTACGGCGACCCGACACCGGCCACGACCTCGCAGCCCGGCAACGTTCCGGCCGCTGCATCGCAAGTCGGCTTCAGCGTAACACTTGGACCGATTCCGGGCGGACTGAATGTCGGCAACTACATCGTCGCGCCCGCGGGCGATAACAAGACAACACCGTGTATCGAAGGCCCCGGCCTCGTAACCACGGCCACCGCGTGCGACTCCAACGGCGGCAATCCGTCACCGGGCAGCACGCCGGGCGATCCGCGCATTCCGCTGGCAACGTCTACGCCATCAACTCCCGGACCAGGCTTGTCGAACTTGACGACGCTCGTCACGCCGTCGCTCTTCAACGGTCCGTTCGGCGCACCGGCGGCACAAGGGTGCTTCAACACGAAGACGACGCCCGCGCCGTTCCCGTCGCTGAGTCCAAACCCGTACCCGACGCTCGCGCCGACCACGTATCCGACGTGCTCGAGCGGCACCGGTGCGAACACAAACATGGACGACTACACACAAGCGGTGATGACGCCCGCGCCGTCGTCGAGCCCGGCGTATGGCGCATCACCCGCGGCGGGTAGCGCACTGAGCACCACGATTCAAAACACCGCGCAAAATCCGAATACATCCGGAACGCCGGTGCCCGTGCAGCTCGCGTTCCCGACGCTGCCGTCGAACGTGTCAATCACGAGCGTCGTATATGGCGGCGGTGCGAACTGCGCCGGCGGTACGACGACGACGCTTAGCGGCGGATACTACGCGCTCGGTACCATCGCAGCAAATTCCACGCTGAACTACTGCGTGACGTACACGACGAGTACAGGGTCGGGTGCACCGCGCTTCTTCCAGCCGCTGTTCGCCGATTTGCGTGTGTCGTCGGTAGCAGCACCCGCGCAGTACTACAACGACACGTGGAACGTGCTGATGCCGGGCGGCTTCATGGAAATCGTCAAACAGGCCAACGTGCTGACCATCGGTGGTAATCCCGGATCGTGTACCGGCACCATCGGCGGTGCGCTGCCGACACCACCGGCAAATCCGGGCGTCTGTCCGGGCGGCGTAATCCAGTACGCAATTGCTTACGTCAATACGCTTCCCGCAACGACAAGCGGCGCTTCACCCGCACCCTCGGAGCCGCCGTCGGCGAACGTGAGCCTGAGCGGCAATTTCACCATCACTGAAGACGGTTCAGCGAACGGCAGCAACTGGGGCACGTACACGAACGGCTTGTACGACCCGGCAACAACGCCGCCGGCAAGCGTGCTTCAACCGAGTATGACGTATGCAACGATGCTTTCGAACTGCGGCAAAGTCACGCTGAGCTGCGGCGATTCAGCAGGAGCGTCGTTCACCGGAAACTCGGTGGGCTCCACGCACTTCACCGATGTCGTTCCGAATGCAGCGATTTCGCCGCAATCGGTTGGTGAACTGGTCTTCGCGGTGAAGGTCCACTAACCGCGAAGAGGTCTGGTGAAGGGTGCCCTTAGCCGACTAACGACAATCGCCACGGTTTTGCTGACGCTCTTCGTCATGCAGAACCGTGGCGGTTCGGTATATGCTGCCACTCCGACCGCAGGTAACACAACCGTTACAAATGCCGCCACCGGAACCTACCGCGACTCGACGGGTGCAACGTACGAGATCGATTCCAATCCCGTGAGCGTGATCGTTCAAGGCGTTGCATCGCTTGCCGTTACGCCGAAAGAAAATGCGGTCAATCCCGCAACTGACGGATATCCAGCCGGTACGGCCGTCACGCGAACGTTCGTGATCGCGAACACCAGCAACATCGCCGATGCGTATCGCATCACGGCATTTACCACGGATCGCGGTACCGTAACGTCACTCTCGTTTTTGACGCCTGGCGCAGCGGTGCCGGTGGTGACGGGCACGACGGTATCGCCGACCGTGCAGCCTGGGCAGAACATCACCGTGCAAGCCGTGATCAACACTGCGGGTGTTGCCGTCGGTACATCATTTGCGCTGCACTTAACCGCGCAGACGACGGCGCCCGGCGCTGCGAACGGCTTACAATCGGATACGGGTACACAGTGGCTCGTTAGTGCAAACGCGCCGGCGCTCTCCGGGCCAAACGCGCCGAACACGCCCATCAGTAAAACCGTGAACCAAACGCAGGTCGTGCAAACGCAGGGCGGCGCGATCGTGCACTTCGATATCGCCGGAAAGAATTACGGCGGTGTTCCGGCTACGAATGTCGTGATGACCGATTCCGTTCCGGCGGGCATCACGGTCGATCTTTCCACCGTCAAAGTCAATGGCGTCGCGGTGAGCAACGCGAGCGTTTCGGGGCAAACGCTCACGGTACCGATCGGCACGCTCAACGCCGGCGCAGTTGCCGACGTTTCGTTTGATTCCCAAGTAGCGAACATCACATCGATCGGCACGGCATTCGTCAACGTTGCTGCGCTGAGCGCAGACGGCATCTCGCCCATCTCGACGACACCCGCGGTCGTCTTCATCGGTACGGCCGACGTCGTCTTCGATCCCGCGGCCGCAGACATGCCGGTGCAAGGCGCAACCGTATCGCTGCTGGATGCAAACAATCAACTCGTTCCACTGTCTACGCCTGCCGGGGCGCAGTACCGAGCACGCACGCCCTTTGCAACGCTGCCTGTCTCGGTCAACACACAAAATCCGTTTATTACCGGACCTGACGGCACGTATGGGTTTGCTCTGCAAAACTCGCAAATTTCAGCGGCCGGTACGGCGTTCTACCTTACGATTTCCGCGCGGGGGTATCTCAACCGGCGCATTAAGGTGCTCGTTGTTCCATCGGCGATGACCGGTTTGTACAGCACAACGGCGACATCTCAAGACGGACAGCCAATCGCAAAAGCCGGAACGTACGAGCTCACCACAGGCAGCGTCTGGCTCAACAACATCTTCGGGTTGTTCGGTAACTTGCCGATGTTCAAGAGTCAGAACATCGCGATCGACAAGATCGCGGATCGTTCCACGGCGCAGCCGGGCGATCGCATCACCTATACGGTCACGCTCTCGAATCCGTCGAGCGGCAACCTCGACGCCGCAAGCATTACCGATTCGCTGCCCGCCGGCGCTGTGTATGCGAGCGGCTCGGCGACGATCGACGGCAAGGGACAGGAGCCTTCGATTGACGGCCGCGTGCTCACGTGGCAAACCGGTATGCTCGCGCCCGGTGCGCAGCACGTCCTGCGCTACGCAACGATCGTTTATCCGAACGTTCCCGCCGGCACGATTTTGACGAACACGGCATCGGCGGGCGCAACGATTAGCGGTACGCACGTCGTCGTGAATGCATCCGCGAACGCGCAGGTGCAGATCGAACAGGGCGCGCTGAGCGATCGCATCGTCATAACGGGACGCGTGTTTGCCGACGTCATGCGTACGGGCCGCTTCACGCACGGCGATCGCGGTATCGCCGGTGCACGCGTGTTCATGGAAGATGGCACGTCCGTACTCACCGACATGCAAGGCCGCTTTAGTTTTCCGGCAGCGCGTCCGGGCATACACGTGCTGCGCGTCGATCCGACGACGCTGCCGGAGCGCAGCGGTGGAAGGCTCCAGCGTTTGGTGCACGGCATTTTGGATGACGGCTTGATGCAAGACGTCGAGTTCGCGGTGAGCGTACCATGATGCATCGCGTGCTCGGGTGGTTACTGCGACTTGCCGGCGTTGCGCTGTTCTGCATCACCGGCATCAGCGCCGTGCAGTTTCTCGCGCCCGCCGACGACCCCGCGGCGCAGCCGAAGTACGGCGATCTTCAGCATTTGAATTTCACCGCAACCGGCGACTTGCCCGTGAAACTAACGTACCCCGGCAACGGAACGGTGGTTACCGGAGCGGCAACACAGGTGACGGTGCGCACCGTGCGCGGCGCGGGAGTCGAGATTGCGGTGAACGGCGAGCTCGTTCCGGCGCGCAATCTTGGCAAAATGACGATCGAGAAAGACGGCACGACGCTGTACGACTATTACGGCGTGCTCATTCATCCCGGACCGAATACGATCGTCGCAACCGCTATCGGTATGAACGGCAAACGCGGCGCACCGCAATCGGAAACGGTATACGGCCCAGGGCCTGCGGTCTCGATGCACGTTTCGCTGGTGGGCGCGCTTGTTGCCGATGGAAAATCGCAAGCGCGTTTGATGATCGACGCGGTCGATCAGTGGAACAATCCTGCAATGGCCGGCAGTGAAGTGCACGCCTCGATCGTTTCGGGCACCGTCACGCTCGGAAACGCCAAGGGCGTTCTGGGCGCAACGCCCTCGCCGCCGCCGAACATCAACGCCGTTGCACCGCCGACGCAGGCGCCGCAGATCGATTCGACGTCTCATCCCGATGTGCGTTACCAATTGCTCGAGGGCGGCCGCGTCTTCATTCCGGTCACTGCCTCGCTGCAATCGGGAGCGGTGCAAGTGCAAGTGGCGATCGGTAGCATCATCGATACGGCGACGTTCCAAGTCGCGCCGTATCTGCGCGCTCCATTCGTTAACGGCGTAGTGTCCATCGGTGCGGGCAGCGTTCCGGCAGCCGTGGACGGCGAGGGCCGCTACGATACCGGCGGCGCACGCAAGGGCCGTGTCGCAGTGTTTGCCAGCGGTAAAGTCGGCCGCGCGAGCTCGCTCACGCTTTCGTACGAGTCGCAAAACCGTCTGCAACAGTCTTCCGTCACGGGACCGTTCGTTGCGGATCCCAACGAACGGCCGTATCAAACGTACGGTGACACATCGTCGATCAGCAGCGATTTTCATTCGAGCGATCGTTTGTATGCACGCATCGACAACGGCCGCAACAACCTGATGTGGGGTGAGTATCAAACCGCCGTAGGCGATCCGGGCGGCCTTGCGGCGTATCAACGCCAAGTCAGCGGCGTCAAAGGCGAGCTCGGTTTGGGTTCGACCGGCCGCGGACGGCTCATGGGGTTCAATGCACGCGACCAAAACGCGTACATCAGTTTTACCGTACCGGTGAGCGGCCTTGCTGCGCTGCTCCAGCCGCTGCATGCCAACATCGTCATCGGTTCGGATCGCATTACGCTGGTCGCGCTCGATCGGCGCACCGGCGTGCCCGTCTCGCAAACGCAAGAAACGCGCAATGTCGACTACACGATCGACTACGCAACGGGAACCCTGCGGTTTATCAACGTTCCGCTTCCGTTCGACTTCAACTTCAACCCGCAAGTACTGTATATCCAATATGAATACAGCGGGCCGGATGTGAAATCGGAGACGACCGGATTCGACTTCCGCTATGCGCTGGACCGTAACAACGCAACAAAGGTCGACCTCGGCTACATCAATGATGCGACCGGATCGATGAACTATTCGCTCACCACGCAAACGATCACCTCACGCATGCGCACCGGCGAGTGGCGCCTCTCACATGCGATGAGCGCCGGTGGATTGCCGACGGGCGCTTTCGGCGCCACGACGCTCAGCGCGCATGGCAGCGCAACGTCATTTGCACTCTCGCAGCGTTTTAGCGGCAACGACGTCAGCTTTAATTACGACAATACCGGCGCCGGGTTCATCAATCCGTTTGGCGGCTTCAGTGCGACGGGCGTTGAAAATATTCAAACAAGTTTCTCGCACCGCTCGAAGGATCACGGTGGCATCTTTGTGTCCGCATCGCAAGTGCGTAACACCGGCGGCGGCCAACACAGCGTGCAGCAAACTGTTACCGCAATGTGGGATTCCATCATTTCGAGCACGCTTTCGGTCACGCTGGGCATGCAGGCATCGCGGCAAACGAATGGACCCGGAGCCGTGCAGGCCGGCCAGGGCGCGCCACCCACGATTTCCGGCTCGACGGCCCAAATGCAAGCGGGTCTGCGCTGGAAGCCCACGCGAGCCGCGCAGGTGAGCGTGCAACATGAAACTTCGCTGGGCGGCAACTCGGCGATCTTGCCCTCGCAAACGACGGTCGAGTTTGATTACGATCTGCCGCGCCAAGGCCGCATGTACTTGCGCGAATTGCTTGGCGGTGCAGCCGGAAGCTTTGCGTCGTCGACCGCCTCGTATACGGCACCGGCGATCGGCTCACACTCGACGCAAATCGGCATTCAGCGCAATGTCGGCGCAAACACGGCCGTGGATACGTCTTACGTCATTAGCAACGGCGGCAATGCAACCAATATCTACACGACGCTGGGCATTCAAGAAAATTTCAAATTCGGCAAGCATCTGAGCGGCAACGCCATGTTCCAAAATGCGCGCGGCACCGGCGATGCGACATCGGGATTTACTGTCTTCGGAACGGGCCTTACGTACGCGCTCGGTAACGATTTCCGTTCGTCGTTTTCGTTGCAATCACGCGGCGGTATCGGCGGCGGATCGACGTTGAGCTTCGGTGCAGCCGGGCACATCGGGCCGAATATCGCGCTGATCGGCAACGTCAACGAAACGATGTCGCAGACGTATATGACCGCCGACGATCGCATCTCATTTGCGTTCCGTCCTTCCGAAAACGACCGGCTGGTTTCGCTGCTTGGCTTCGATCGTACGGCCGGCGGCGTCAACGGCACGCAAGGCACGGCAGACGTGCTCTCGTTTGAAGAAGTGTACCGTCCTACGCTTTCAACGGAAATCACCGGGCGTTTAGGTTACAAACTCAACGGCGACGGCATCTACCTTGCGCACAGCTCCGTGATGGGACTGCGCTTGACGCAAGATCTCGGCAAGCGCTTCGACATCGGCGCGGAAGCGCGCGCGATGTCGGCCGGCAGCACGCTGCTTGGACGCGCAACGGATTTTGCAACGGAATTCGGTTACAAAGCGCCGGGTGGAACGCGCGTTGCAACCGGTTACAATTTCTCCGGAAGCGTAGACCCAACGCTTACCGGACATCCGGTGCGTAAAGGATTCTACGTCACCGTTACAACGCTCATCGACAGGATTTTCGGCTGGGGCAAACCTTGAACGCTCGCAGCAGACTGGCCGTAAAGCGGCTATTAACAGCAGCAGTCATCATCGCACAGGTCTATGCGCTGTTTCCGAATATCCGATTCAAAGTTCAAGAAGAAGAGCACACGAATTACGCCTTCGCGGCAACCGTCGTTTGCCCCAGCGCATCGCCGCACTTTCAAGCAGCGAACTCCAGCATTGCGCTGAGTAATGCGTATTGGTATCCGACCGCCAACGGAACGAATCTCCTCTCGGGCGCAACGACGATCAACTTCGCGAACTTTACCAATGACACCACGGGCGGTGGACTGACGTATACGCCGCAGGCCGGCGACGAGCTATTGATCATGCAAATGCAAGATGGCAGCGGCATGACGACGAGCAACACGTCGTCATACGGGACGTATTCATCGCTCGGCCAAGCGGGTTTGTACGAATATGTCTCCATCACGAGCTATGCGACCGGCACGGCAACAATTCAAGGCACCGGCACGGGCGGCGGTTTGCTCAATTCGTACTCGGAAAATACGGCCAACAACCAGCGTTACCAAATTATCATGGTGCCGCAGTATTCAACGGCGACGCTGACCGGCAATTTCAGAGCCGCCTATTGGGACGGTAATACCGGCGGCGTAGCGGCAATCGACGTTGATTCCACATTGAATTTAGGCGGTGCATCGATTTACGCAACGGGAGATGGTTTCCGCGGCGGTGGCTTGTCGGTTTCGTCAACGTCGCCGGCATCCGTGCTGAATAATGACTACGTCGATTCCGCGACAATGAACGGCACCGGTCAGCCGGCGTTTGGCACAAAGGGTGAAGGCGTCGGCGGGTCGCCGCACTCGACGTTTTATTACACGAACTTCTCGACGCCGTCAGCGCCGGCAGCACCAACCGTTGCTCCTTCGCCTGGAGGAAGCGATGGCTATACGGGTGGCGATCAAGGCATGGGTGCGCCAATCAATGCGGGCGGCGGCGGCACCGATGAGGACCCTGCAAACAACGATCAAAACACGGGCGGCGGCGGTGGAGGCAACGGCGGCGCCGGCGGCAAGGGCGGTTATCCGTGGACGCCGAGTTACAGTGGCAACACCTCACTGTACGCCCTGCCCGGTGTCCACACGGCGCCCGGAACCGGCGGCTACAGCGCGGCGAATTCCGCGGATGTCGGCGGTCGCGGCGGCGCTTCACTCTCGAGTTCTGTTTCGGTGAGCCGCATCTTCATGGGCGGCGGCGGCGGCTCCGGTTCGAACAACAACGCTTCCAACAATAATTCGTACAACGCATACGGCAGCTCAGGCGGCGTTGGTGGTGGTATCGTGATGATGCGTTTGGCCGACGTCAGCGGCTCGCCGGCGAAGATCTACGCGAATGGAACAACGGGTCTCGCGCCCGATAACGACGGCGGCGGCGGCGGCGGCGCGGGCGGTACCGTTTTGATTACTTCGCCGACGGCGTTCTCGAACATCAGTGTCAACGTCAACGGCGCCGCGGGTACGACCGCGGCAGGACTATCCAGCGACGCGTTCCCCGGCATGCAACATGGACCAGGCGGCGGAGGCGGCGGCGGCGTCGTGATTACGACGAGTGCTGTTACCGTAAATAACGCCGGCGGCGCGAACGGAACAACAACGGCAAGCAATACGACGTACGGTGCGACGTCGGGCGCGGCCGGCGTGACGTTGAACGGCACCGTCACGGCGGACCAAATTCCCGGCGTGGGATCGGGTGCGCAGTGCGGAGCGTCGACCGGCACGTCCGGTTCCGCAACGTTATATACCGGCCCGTACGATCCGAACGATACGGCACTTGCGACACCGAATGGTTACAGCACGCCGTACACCGGTGCGGAGTACACGGGTTCGTACGACGGCAAAGTCGGCGCGGGCAACGACAACGATTTTACCGCGCGTCCGATGCCGCTCTCAAGTCCAAATCCTTCGCCGCAAAATCAGTCGACGACGGGAAGCGCGCTCAGTCCAATCGGCAATACATTTTCGACCTCTACCGGCCCTGTGAACAGCATCGAGCATTCGCTGTACTACATGTACGCGAGCAAAAATAAATATCACGCAATAACGGTGACCGCGTCGGCGCCGGTGACTCCAACGGGGTGGACGGTACAAGTCTGTCCCGATAGCGGATCGAACGCGCCGAACTGCGCGTTCACCACGACTGCCGGTGGAACGTGCAGCCCGAATGCCAATCAGTGGGTCACCTCAGTTTCAACCGCTGCGGCGACCAATTCGATGACGTATTGTTATTTTAGTCAAAACGTGAACGGCGGCGCGCCTCAGCTCGTCAAATACTGGACTGTTTACACAGGACCGACCGGCACGTATACCGCCTTTGCGCGCTACGACGCCGTCGTTACCGCAAGCGACGATCAAGCATCGCCCGCAATGAACAGAACGCACGACGAACTCTATGCGGGCTACATTCCCGTTGGGAAAAGCAGCACCGTCATTTCCAGCGGGTGCCCGGGAACGAATCAGGGTACCACGGCAGGCGTCTGTGCGGGCGGCGTCATTCAATATACAGTGAACTATGCAAACATCGTTGCCGGCGGCGGCATGGGAACTGAGGGCCAGGCGTTAGCGCCGTTTCCCGCGCCATCGCCCGGATCGTTGAAAATCACCGATGACGGCTCCGCTAACGGTTCGAATTGGGCGACATACACGAACGGATTGACCGAAGCGCTCTCGGCGGGATTGACCACTTCAACCCAAGCTAACTGCGGCAAGAATGCCAACAGCTGCGGCGATACAACAGCTGGAACGACATGCACGTATACCGGCGCAGGCGGAAGCGTGACGGTCGGAACAAAATTTGTCTGTACGATCGGCGGATCTTCGTTTCAGCTGTTTCCGCCCGGCCTTAGCGGGAAAACGTCGTCGGGAAGTCTTGTCTTTGCCGTGAAAGCGAAATAAGCCAGAAGATGAGTGCGAGCGGGCCGGCCGCGCACAAAAGCGCGATCGTCGCGTTCTGAAAATCTTGCGCGACCGCTGCGCTGAAGAATGCGCGATCGATCGTCAGCAGCATTGCCGCAAGCGGGAGCGCCGCGAAAATCGCTGCCGCGCTACTTGACCGCCGTAGGATAAAGACGAGCGCAACGCCGAGAATAATGCTGGCGCATGCATCGATCGGCAGGTTCTGCGGAGCAAAACGCGACAGCGCGAATGCCGCGACTCCGGCGATGTTCAGCCAGCGGTTTCCCGCGGCGGGACGCCATCGTCCGCGCACGACGAGCACCGTCAACACTACGTATGAAAGCGCGGAGGACAACGCAAGCAGCGTAATCATGTCCTTCACCGCTGCCACCCCGGCGGTTCGCCGATGAGCGGCTGCGCACGTTCTGCCGGCGCGTCAGAGGGAGCGGCAGAAACCTCGGCGCGCTTGCCGCTTACGCTCGCAACGCTGAGCAAGAACACGACACTCGTAAGGAATGCCGCAAGCAGCGCGCCGGCTTCCGCGATGTTCACCGCGCGCCTGTTCGGCAGTCACATTGATGTATCCGCGCTCGTTTTGCGCTAGACTAGGAGAACCTACCCGGAGGTGGCTAATGCGCCTGGCCGCAACGCTTTTCTTCGCTATCATGCTCGTTTCGGTGCCGCTCGCGGCCGGTGCGCAAGTGCGGACGACGGTCAACCCGGACACGACCCTCCCATTTACCTCCGACCCTGCCGCCGCTATAAAGACGGCGCGCGAACGCGTTGCCGCCGGCAAGTTGCAAGACGCCATCATTGGCCTGCAAAGCTATATGGCCAATCATCCGGGCGAGAATGGCCCGGAACGTCTGCTGGGCGATCTCTACTTTCGTGAGGGCGATATCGCGCGCTCGGAAGCGACGTACCGTCACATTCTTTCGTATTATCCAAACGACAAAGAGACGCACAACCGTTTGGGATCCGTCTTCGCAACGGAAAACCGCGTCGACGACGCGATCAACGAATTCAATCGCAGCCTTCCCGGAACGGATGCCGTGCCTGACCTCGTGCGTCTGCACATGCGCCGCGGTGACCTCGAGGCCTACCGGCATCAACTCGAGCGCGTCGCACAAGCATATCCAACGTCGGCAGATGCGCAAATCGAGATGGGTCAGCTGTATGAAACAGTCGGTCAGCCTGAAGTCGCCGAGCGGTTTTTCAAACGCGCCCTCGACGATCAACCCGATTCCATCATGGCGCGCAACGGTCTTGGATTGAGCTACATGGACGAGCACCGCTACAGCGAAGCAATTCAGACGTTTACGTCGTGCCTCGGACTAGACGCGTTCAATTACGGATGCAAGGACAATCTTGGGGCCACGTATCTGCACATGTCGAAATGGGAGCCGGCTCGTGTATTGCTGCTACAGGCGCATGCGATGCAGCCCGAGCGCTCGGAAGCGCTGATCAATCTTGGCTATCTGTCGGACGAGCTGGGTAATTGGAAGAAAGCCGTCGCCTATTACATCGAAGCGACGACCGTGTATCCATACGACGCCGACGCGTACGTGAACTTGGGATCGACTTACACGGAACATCACTTGTATCCGCTCGCGCAAGCAGCGCTGATAAAGGGCCTTGCCGTGGCTCCGGACGATGGACGCCTGCACTTGCTGCTGGGCGACGTGTACAACCGGCAAGGGAATTCAGCGCTCGCGGCAGCGCAATACCGCGCAGCGGCGGTTTCGCAGAATCTCGACGAGACGTACAAGCAGGCCGCCAAACAGCGGATGATGGCCATTCAGCGGCCGCGGCCATCGGCAACGCCCTAAGTTTTCAACACCGCGATCGCATCGATCTCAACGAGCACGTTGCGCGGCAGCGTCTTCACGGCGACAGTTGAGCGCGCCGGTTTATTTTCGCCGAGCGCTTGTGCGTACACGTCGTTGACGGCGGCGAAGTCGTTCATATCGGCTAAGTAGACCGTTGTCTTTACGACGTCGTCGAACGAAGCGCCGCCGGCGCGAAGCACGGCTTGCAGGTTGTGCAGCGCCTGAGAAGCCTGTGAGGCCGCGTCCGTTCCTTTGATCTCACCGGCGGTGTCGAGCGCAATCATTCCGCTCGTAAAAAGCAAATTTCCGGCCCGGATTGCGGGGCTGTACGGGCCGATAGGCGGGGGACCTTCGCTCGAATGTATTCTTTCCATAAGAGCTCGGGCGTTACGCGGTGAAACTACCGCGTCCTGTGAAATCTTTCTCCGACGAATTCTCGCAAGCACTCCGCTGGATCGACGCATATCTGGACGATCCGCGCGCCTACCGCGTCTTTCCGGACGTGCAGCCCGGCGACATCGTGGCAGCGCTGCCGCAAACGGCCCCGGAAGAACCGCACGACGTCGATGCGATCATGCGCGATTTCCGCGACATCATTGTGCCGGGCATCACGCACTGGAACAGTCCGCGCTTCTTTGCGTATTTTGCCACCAGCGCCGCGCCGGCGGGCATTGCCGCCGAGGCGCTCAGCGCAACACTCGACGTCAAAGCGATGCTTTGGCGAACCTCACCCGCCGCAACGGAACTCGAAGAGGTCGTCATGCGATGGCTTGGCGAGCTGATCGGTTTGCCGCCGGAATTCACCGGGATCATCTACGATACAGCCTCCATCGGGGGCTTCACCGCACTGGCCGCCGCGCGCGAGTCACTCGGCCTGGACATACGCGAGCACGGAATGAGCGGCGCGCCGCGGCTGCGCGTGTACATCACCGAACACACGCATTCACACATCGAGAAGGCGTGCATTGCACTTGGCGTCGGCACGCAGAACGCCGTGCGCGTAGCATGCGATGACGAAGGCCGCATGCGCGCAAGCGAACTGCGCTTGCACATTGAAAACGATCTGGCTCGCGGATATAAACCGATGGCGATCGTTGCAACAGCCGGCACGACGTCCACAACGTCCGTGGATCCCGTTAGCGAACTTGCGCAAGTCGCGCGTGAATACGGCGTCTGGCTCCATGTTGATGCTGCGTATGCCGGTGTCGCAGCGATGCTGCCGGAGATGCGTTGGGTGCTCGAGGGCGCGGGCGCGGCCGATTCCGTTGTTGTCAACCCGCACAAATGGCTCTTCGTTCCGATGGACCTTTCCGCGCTGTACGTGCGGAATACGGCGCTGCTCGCGCGAGCATTCACGCTTGTACCGGAGTACCTTCGCTCTTCGGAGCAAAACGTCAGCAACTACATGGACTACGGATTACAGCTCGGGCGGCGGTTCCGCGCGCTCAAGTTGTGGTTCGTGCTGCGGTATTTTGGCGCGAAACGTTTGCGGCAGCTGCTTCGCGGTCACATCGCGCTCGCGCAAGAGTTTGCGCAGTGGGTGCGCGAGGAGCCCGGGTGGGAGATCAGCGCGCCCCATCCATTTTCCGTGGTGTGTTTTCGCTTCGCACCTGCCGGCCTGTCCGGTGAGAGATGCGATGCGCTCAACGAACGCATCATGAGCGCAGCGAACGCGACCGGACAGATGTTTCTCTCGCACACGAAGATCGGCGGCCGCGTCACGCTGCGCCTTGCCATCGGCAATCTGCAAACGAACCGTGACGACGTGCTCGTGGCGTGGAACACGCTTCGCGAGCAAGCGCTCGCTTTCAAGCTTGCGTCGACCTGATCTCACGGTGCCAGGGTTCAGCCCCGTGCGCGGCGGATAGTCGGGGACCGGGTGAGCCGTTTACAAGATCGGCTACTTTTTTCGTGGAGCTTGCCAATGCCGCACGTACGCGCCGCCGCGCGGGACCATTCCGGCCCACTCACCCGGCTCGCGCCTGCCGCGGACCGGATTGTTTGCGCGCGCGGTAGCGCGGGCGTTATCGATACGCTTGCACAAGAGCTGCGCCGGCTATGGAACGGCAGCGTCGCGGTGCTTCATCACGGCGCAGCGGCCGACGACGGCGTTGCTGCAGCGTTCCGCGGATCAGATGTACGTGTTGACTTAAACGGCGCTCGATTGCTCGTGCCCGCCGCCGGAACGTCCGGTGAGACGGAATGGGTGCTCGATGTGCGGCGCGCCGGCGCGCCGTTCGATCATGACGATGTCGTTGCCGCGCAGCTGCTGCGGACGGCCGCCGCCCTAACGCTGCAAAATCACGCGCTGTTCGACGAACTGGGCGCGCAGCGCAAGAGCGTCATTGCACTGAACTCGCTCAAAGACGACCTGGTTGCCGTTTTAGCGCACGATTTCAAAGGTCCGCTCACTACGATCATCGGTTTTACCGAACTGCTCGAAGAAGGCGCGCTCGAAGGCGACGACGCCGCAAATGCTCTTCGCACCATCCGCAATACGGCGCACCGTCTTGCAACGCTTGCCAACGACACGCTCGACATGTCGCGCATGGAACGCGCCGATATGGATGTCGCCGAGAGTCCGGTCGATCTGGCGCAGATCGTGCGCGAGGCGGTGGATGAACTCCAGGTGCAGCGTACGATCGAACTGGACGTGCGCGGCACCGGAAACATCGTTCGCGGCGATCCGTCGCGCCTACGCCGGGCGCTCGACAACATCATTGGTAATGCGCTCAAATACTCACCGGGCGGCGAACCGGTACAGGTTGTCGTATCGCATTCGGAAACTGCCGTTCGCGTTGCAGTGAGCGACAGCGGCATCGGCATTCCGCCCGGCGAGATCGTCCGGCTCTTCGAGCGTTTTGCACGCGCATCGAACGCAAAACGCTCAAAAATTCCCGGCACCGGCCTTGGACTGTACCTGGCAAAAACGATCGTCGAGCGGCACGGCGGCACGATTCAAGTGCGCAGCGAGCTCGAACAAGGCAGCACCTTCACCGTTGTCCTTCCCCGTTTGCTTCCGGGCGCCGGCGGATTGCTGCGCGTCGAAGTAATCAGCGCGGACGAAACGCTGGCGTCATATTTGCTGTACGAATTGCGGTCGCAACCGCGCGTGGCAACGCACGACATAACGCTGACGGCGGCGCTGGAACGTCTGGAGATGACCCCGGTTGACGTGGTAATCGTCGACTGTCAGAGCATCGAGGCGGATTTGCACTCCCTCTTCGTTCGCGCCATGCAGGCAACGCCACCGGTTGGGCTCATTGCGGTCGGCGCACCGTCCGGTGCGCAAAACGGGCCGTGGCACGCGCGACTTCCTAAACCCTTTCTCGCCGAAGATCTCGAAGAGGTCGTTGCCGCCGCCGATAAAGCCCGGATGCACCTATCGTGGAAACGTTCACCGGTTTAAGCGCGTTTTTGCGGTCGCTTTACGAGGACTCGCCCGAAGGAATCGCATTTTTCGATGCGCGCGGGGTGCTCGTTTCGTGCAATGCCGCGGCACTACGCATGGCGCAATTGGAAGATCAACAGATCGCCGGCGTTCATTTCACGCGTGCGATTGCACGGCATCACCGCAAGATCGCGCAGGCGGTTTTCGATGGCGCGCTCTGCGGCGCACGTGACGAGTTTGAAACGCTGCTCGTCCGGCGCGACGGAACGACGCTGCCGGTGGAAATTGCGATGTTTCCGGCGTGCCGTGCAGACGGGGCGGTCGAAGGCGTCTTTGTGCTCGTGCGCGATGCCGTTTCACTGCAGGCGGCGGAACAGGCGCTTTCGATTAGCCAGCAGCGGTTTCGTTCGCTCTTCGAGTATCATCCGGACGCGATCGTTGCCCTCAAACACGACGGCACCGTATCGCGCGTGAATGTCGCGTTCGAACGCACGACAGGGTTTTTTGGCGAGCAATTGATAGGAAAGCCGTTCCTGGACGTCTTCGACTGCGAACATCACGAACAGGCCTGGTCCGCCTTCAAATCGCCGGAAGCCGGCACCGCGTGCGAGTTCGAAGCCTTCCTCATCGACAAGAACGGCGGGCGCATCGAAGTATTCGCGAACGTTGTACCGCTTCGCGTCGACGACGATGTTGAAGGCGCGTACATCATCGCCAAGGATGTGCGCGCACAGCGCCGCGCGGAGCAGGCAATTACACTGCAAAGCGAACGCATTCGCGAGCTGTACCTCGCTGCGTCGGCGCGCGGAAAATCCGTCGCTGCGCAGATCGACAATACGCTCGCGCTTGGCTGCCGCTTGTTCGGGTTCGATCACGGCTACGTCACGCGGTACGACGGCGAAAACTTGGTCGTGCTGAACAATGTCGGCGACTATACGGACATCATCGCCGGAACGGCGTTCGATCTGGAAGGTTCGTTTTCGCGGCATTTGCTCGGCGATGGTGATCGGCTGTTCATTGAAGACTTGGACGCGCCGCCCTGGTGCGACGATCCCGCGCGCCAGACAATGCGATGGCGATCGTATCTGGCATCAAAGCTGGTCGTGAACGACGCAGACTTCGGGACACTCGTTTTCGGCGGCGGCCGGCCGCATCCGGGGATGAGCGAGCTCGATTTTGATTTGCTTGCCCTCATGACGCTGTTCGTTGCAGCTGCGCTGGAACGTGCGCGTCACACGCAAGCGATAGAACATCTTGCGTTCTTCGATTCGCTCACCGGGTTGCCGAACCGCGTGCTGTTCAACGATCGCATCAAGCAGACGATCGCGGCCGCAAAACGGTATGGGCGCGGTTTTGCGCTCATGTTCTTGGATTTGGATGAATTCAAGCACATAAACGATACGGCCGGACACGCGCACGGCGATAAATTACTCAAGGCCGTCTCAGAACGTTTGACCGGCGCCGTGCGCGAAAGCGATACGATCGCGCGCTTTGGTGGCGACGAATTTGTGGTGCTGCAGCCGGTCGTCAATGGTTCGTCCGATGCGGCGGACTTGGCACGCAAGCTGTTGGCTTCGCTTGCGAAACCGCTGACCATCGGTTCTCACTGTCATGAGGTGAGCACGAGCATCGGTATCGCACTCTATCCGGCAGATGGAACGACGCATGATGCGCTGCTGGAAGCGGCCGATCATGCGCTTTACGCGGCTAAGCGCGCGGGGCGTAACACGTGGGCTTTTAGCTCGCGCCACCCGTAATCGTCGTAAAAACGTAAAAGAGCGATAGCGCGCCGACGACCACGACCGTGGCCCACGCGAGCGCGTTGAACCAGAGCGTATTGGTGTGTTTGCCCATCACGCTCTTCTTGTTGATGATGATCAGCATCAGCACGAGCTCAGGAGGCAAAAGTATCCCCTGGAGCACTTGTGCGTAGAGTGTGAATTGCAGATACGGAACGCCGGGAATGAGCACGATGGCCGCGCCGACGATGAGACCAACGGCGAACAGCGTAAAAAATACCGGCGCTTCGGCGAAGCGCCGGTCTACCGCCGCCTCAAAACCGAGTGCTTCGCAGATGACGTAGCTGGTCGAGAGCGGCAACACCGTCGCGGTAAAGAGGCCTGCGTTGAGAATGCCGAGCGCAAAGACAACCGCGGCCCATTCGCTTGCCAGCGGCGCGAGCGCTTTGGCAAAATCGGCCGCTTGCGTGGGCGCAAAGTGCGCGCCGCGCTGATTTGCGACAAAGATCGTCGCTGCATTCGCAATAATGATGAAGCCCGCCAGTGCGATGGCCAGAATCGAGCCGTTGATGACGTCCGCGCGCGCGAGGCCCAGCTCTTCCTCGCCGGTGCCTTTTTCGACGACTTGCGATTGCAAGAAAAACTGCATGTATGGCGAGATCGTCGTACCGATGAGCCCGACGACCATGACCAGGTATGCCGTCTCGTTGAAGTGCAGATCCGGTGTTACCAGTCCATGCACGACGCCATGCCAGTCGGGTTTGGCTAGCACCGCCGAAACAATGTAACTCAAATACAGCAGCGAGAACACCACAAACGTGCGCTCCACTACTTTGTTGTTCATCCGCAAAATGAACAAAAACACCGCAACGAGCGCGATCGGAACGGCGATGTAGCGTGAGATATTGAACATCTCCGAAGCTGTCGCGATGCCGACGAACTCGGTGGCTGTAATGCCGGTGTTGATAAAAAACAGCGCGACCATCGAGAAGAACGAGATGCGCACGCCGAAGTTCTCGCGGATGAGCGAGGCAAAGCCCTTGCCGGTCACCACGCCCATACGCGTCGCCATCTCTTGCACGACAATCAGCGAAACGCTCAGCGGAATCAGCGTCCACAAGACGCGGTAGCCGAACTGCGCGCCGGCCGCGGAATACGTCGCGATGCCGCCGACGTCGTTGCCGGCCGATGCAGTAACGAAACCCGGCCCGAGCACGGAAAAAAGCAGAAGCAGCGAACGCCAAAGCGAGCGGCGCCGCACGGCTTGTCCCTCCACGCTCACGTAGCGTTCGCCTGTTTACGATGATGCCTGCGCTTGGTGATGCGCGGCAGTTCTTTTGCAAGATCCTTGGGCATGATGGCGTCGATCGCGTCATCGACCGTCACGATGCCGAGCATGCTACCTTGTTCGCTTACCACCGGAATTGCGAGCAGATCGTAGCGTGCAATCGCCGCCGCCACATCGCGCGCGTCGTCCGTGGGCGCTACCGTCACGACGTCGGCTTCCATGATCCGCTCGATTGGCGCTTCGGGCTCTGCGAGCAAAAGATTGCGCAGCGTCAGCACGCCGAGCAAACGGTCTTGCTTGTCGACCACGTAAAGGTAGTAAATGAATTCGGATTCCGGCGCGATCTCCCGGATCTTACGGATCGTCTGCTCGGCGCTTCGATGCGGATAAATCCAGGTGTAATCCGTCGTCATCAGGCCGCCGGCGGTGTCTTCTTCGTACTTGACCAGCTCGCGAAGCTCGCCCGCGGTGTACTCGTTCATCTCTGCGAACAGCTGCGACTGTTCTTCCTCGGAGAGCTCCGAGAGCAAATCGGCGGCGTCGTCGGCGTCCATCTCTTCGATGATATCGGCGGCGCGTTCGGTGCCGATGTCGCCGATAATCGTGCGCTGCGTTTCGGCGTCGAGATGTTCGAGCGCGTCGGCCGCCGTTTCGTCATCGAGCGAGCCGATGACCGCGGCCGCCTCGCGCGCGGAGAGTTCGGAAATGATCTCGGCAAGTTCGCTGGGATGTAGACGCGCAAGTTTGCTTTCCTTTACGGCAAGCGTCACTTGTGCCGGTGTCGTTTCGCGGATCGGGGCAACCGAGTTCCACGCGATCATCGTGCGCGGAATGTTTTCGTAAATCCACGGCGTGAAGCGCTTGCCGAACGACTTGAGCCCGAGCCGGCGGAGCAGCCCGCTTACGCCCACGTCGGCCGCGACCACACGCAGCTTGCCGCCCGTATTGGCGAGCTCGATATCATTGATGCGCACGACTTTACGGCCGTCGACGTCGACGATCTGTTTGTCCAGCAGATCGCTGACCAAAAACAGCGCGTCCTCATCGCGCGGCGCCGATTCTTTGGGGGCGGCGGTCAATGCGACGGCGCCGTCCACAATCTCCGCGACGGTATCCATCGGCGCATACCGCAGGCCTTGGGCGGTCTTGACGATAAGCCCGTCCACTTGCGGGAATACTTCGTCGGGGCTATTCACCAAGAAATCCGTCACTTTGCCGATAGGCAAATCATTGACGGTCGCGCGGCGGCCGACGATTTCGGACACAAAGCCGTCGTGGAAAGCCATTGC
>CAZERJ010000045.1:0-20507 GCA_964514445.1 uncultured bacterium
CAGCATTGTCGCCGGCGGGCCAACCCGTCGGCGGCGGACCTGCGGTCGTCACCGGAATCGTCACGAGATTTCCGTCAGTTGCTGCTGCAGCGTTGCCGATCGTGTGGACGGTCGCGCCCGTCGGCACGGCCGACGAGTTGATGTACTGTCCGTTCTGATCGAAAAACACGTAACCGCTATTGGTCGTCGGCGTGGTGCCGTCGGCAAACGTGATCGTGTATTTCCAACGCGTTCCGACGTTCTGCGGGTTGCCGTTTCCGTCGTTCACCGTCGCAGGAAGTGCGCCGGCCGTTACGGGCGGCGGACCTGCGGCAACGACGGTATTCGGCGCCGCCGGCGAGTACGTGATCGTCGCTTGGTGCGAGTTGCCGAGTGAATCGTAAATGGTCGTCGTTAGAACTTTCGATTGTCCGGTGCCCGGCGTTTGCGCTTCTGCCGAATACTGCGCCTGATCGAGCGAACCGCCGATGCTCAAGTCGAAATTCTTGTCGCTGTTCGGCCCGAGCTTGACAGAGCCGGTTCCGCCGGTTGCCGTCGCTTGTTCGGCAAGTCCGATCGGCAGCGTAATGGTGCCGGGCGTACCCGTCGAGTTGACGACGCCCTGCGAATTGGCCATATAGCCCATCACCGCAAGTCCGGTCGCCGGATCGTACAGCGTGCCCGATGTGTTGATCGAAAACGCGCCGTTCCGCGTGTACGTCGGCGTACCCGTTCCCGTGATGTTGTTGAGAATGAAGAATCCGTCGCCGTTGATCGCGAGGTCGGTGTTGATGCCGGTCGTTTGCAAGCCGCCTTGCGCGAAATTCGTATCGACGGTGCCGATACGCACGCCGACGCCGACCTGCTGCGCGTTGGTGCCGCCGCTGCTGTTCGACGGGCCGCTGGCGTTCTGCTGCGTTTGATAGAACGCATCGGTGAACGTCATGCGCTGCTCTTTGAAGCCGACGGTACCTGCGTTCGCGATGTTATTGGAAATCAGATCGATCTGACTTTGGAAAGCGTTGAGGCCGGATATACCGGTATATAACGCGTCGTAGGCCATTCTTTAACCTTTCTTGCGGTCACGGCGCGTCTATCGCTCGACGCCGTGCGGGACTCCCGCGAGCGGTCCATCCCGAAGATGTGAAGTGTAAGTTTTAGTTGACGATTGCGGCCGAGTCGATGTTCGTAAAAACGTTTTCTTTCATCGACTCACCATCAACGGCCGTGATAACGGTGCGGTTTTTGATGCTTACGACCATCGCAACGTCCTTGAGCACGAACAGCGACTGTTTTGCGCCTTTGTCAGCAGCTTTGTCGGCTAAGGTGTTCATGCGGCTTATGTCGTCATCGCTCAGGTGGATGTTGCGCGATTGTAAGCGCTGTATCGCGTGCGCGGAAAACTTCAGCGGCTGCGCTGAAGACGGCGCCTGCTGCTCGAGGATCGAGCGGAAGCTTTGCCCCGAAGTAGGCGGGATCTGTACCGGTTTGCCGACCGGCCGCGGGCCAGGCCCCGGCAGTATCGATCGGTTTACGTTGGTGATGTCTTTGGGATCCATGTTATCCCGTTATGCCGATGATCTGGTTCGTCGCAAAAAGCTTCGGCGCACCGTTCTGATCGGTGATGGTTTTGCCGCTCGCATCTTTGAGCGAGAAGTATGGCTGTCCGTTTTGCACCGAGATTCCGGACACCGTGCCGGTTACGGTCGACGAGTTGCCTTGTGCGTCCGCCGACGAAACGGAAACCTTGTGCCCGATGAGCGATGACGCTTGCATAACGCCGAAGTTTGACTGGAAGTTTTGGAACGACTGATTCATCTCTTCGGTGGCGGAAAGCGCCGAAAATTGCGCGAGCTGCGCAACCGATTGCGTGTCGTCCACCGGTTTGAGCGGGTCCTGATTCTGCAGTTCGGTGGTGAGCAATTGCAAGAATTGCGCTGCGCCGAGCGTCTGCCCGCCGAGCGCTCCCGAACCGGGTTGTTGCGCCGGTGCACCCGAAAGCGGCGCTATTGAACTGGACATACGTCCTCCTATGCTAAGTAATTAAGAACCATCGATTGCGAGCCGGCCGTTAATGGCGGTCCGAATCGCAGATCGTTTACGGGTTCGTCTACGGAATCGAGCATTTGCCAGCCGCCGATCTTGAACGTCCGGTGGCTATGCGGCGATTGCTGTTGTCCGCCGCTCGCGTTGCCGCCTGATACATCGACGGAAAATCCGCCGAGGTTCAAACCGGATTGTGCGAGCGATTTGGAGAGTTGTTGCTGACCGGAAAGGAGCATCTGACGAACGTCTGCGTTTTGCGTGACGACGTTCGCGCTGATGGTGTTTCCGCTCACCGTCAATTTCATCGAAACTTCGCCCAGATGCTCGGGCTGCAACCGCAGACGAATCTGCGAGTCTTGCCCGGCATTGCGCACGACGATGCCTTTGACGATCTGCTCGATCACTGCGCTCGCGTCGACTGTGGTGTACGGCGCGTTCGCATGCTGCGGCAGAGCGCTGGTCGTGGCGATGGTAGTCGTTGCATGCGCTTGTAGCGGCAATGCATTCTGCAAGGCTCCGTCTTGCGAGGGAGCTTGGCCCGCAGGAACGGCACCTGCCGGTGCTTGCGCTTGCTGCGTTTGATCGTGGACGAGCGTCTGCATCTGTTTATCGCCGGCGGATTGCTGTGCGGCGGCGGTAATGGACTTGACGAGCCGATCGAATGCATCTTGGGGCGCGGCAACGGTTGCATTTGAAGACGGCGTTGTGATAGCCGGACGCGCCGAAGCCGTGCGCGTTTGCGCACCGGCTCTGATGGCGCGGCCGATGATCCGTGACAAAATATCCGAGTCCGCCGGAGCGGTCGCCGGAGTTTGTGTCTGCGGAGTCACCGCTTGCAATGCAGTTCCCGCCGCCAAGCTCGTTTGCGGCGCTTGCTGTGTGCGTTCGTTTTGCAGAAGCGCGCGCGTCAAAGCTGCGGCATCGCGTTCGATCGAATCGCGATCGATGCCGTCGTTCTTTTTCAGCGGGGCCGGGGGTTCTTTCGCCGAGTCGGCGTCCAAGATGTGTCCCGGGAGTTCGTTCTTCTGCCCTGCGATATTCAGTTGTAGGTTCGTCAGCAGCTGTTGTATTCGAGATTCCAACTGGTCTGCCGACGGCGGTCCTGCGCCCGGTGGCGCTAGTGCCGCGGTCAGTGCGCTCTGTAGTTTACTTCGCGCATTTTCGTCTTTGGTTTTTCCGGTTGCTTTGAGAATCGCTCCCGTGAGTTTTTCAACGACGTCCTTCATTGTTGCGATTGGTAGCGGCGTGTGCATTCCAAGACTTGCTTGTTGTGCGAGCACTGTTGCGAACTCGAGTCCTTTGCCAAGACCTTTGAGTTTGCTCCCAATCGCGCCCGGAAGCGACATTGGGCCGCCGAGTGAGATAGTAGGTAGCGTGAGTGCCAAGTTGTTTTCTGTCACCTCCCTTCGCATCCGCTCAGGACTGCGCGCTTATCGCGCTTGCCGATGCGGAATTTGAAGTAGCCTACGGGTAGGTCTACCTTCCGTTCATCGGCATGCGACCAGCGGAACGTTAGGGTTCGCGGCCTGCCGTAGCAGGTCGAGGCGGTGCATCAGGCGCTCGAACGTGGGGAAGTCCATGGCTTGTTCCGCGTCACAGAGGGCGGTTTTCGGCTCGGGGTGGACCTCGATGATCGCGCCGTCGAGGCCGGCAACCGCCGCAGCCAACACCAGCGGCTCGATGAGGCTCGCCCGCCCGGTCGCGTGACTGGGGTCGGCGATGACCGGTAGGTGGGTCAGTTCTTTGAGGCGCAGGGCGCCTGCCAGATCGAAGACATTGCGCGTGTGCGGGTCGAAGCCGCGGATGCCCCGCTCGCACAAAATCACGTTGGGATTGCCTTCGACTAAGATGTACTCGGCGGCATAGAGCACTTCGTCCAGCGTTGCGGAGGCAGCGCGTTTGAGCAGCACCGGTTTCCCGGTGCGCGCGACCGCCTGAAGCAGCGTGAAATTCTGCATGTTGCGCGCGCCGATTTGAATGACGTCCACGCTGCGCGCCAGCACCGGCAGCTGCGTCTCGGAGAGCGCTTCTACGACGGTCGGAATCGCCGACGCACTTCCGGCAGCGGAGATGAGCCGCACACCTTCCTCGCCCAGGCCCTGAAATGCATACGGAGACGTGCGCGGCTTATACGCGCCGCCGCGCAGTGCGACGGCACCTGCGCCAGCGACAAACTGCGCCGTGCGCTCGATCTGCGCCCGGCTCTCGATCGAGCACGGACCCGCGATCATATGGAATCCGCCGTCGCCGAAAGCGGCACGTCCAACGCGGACCACCGAGCGTTCATGAGGCGTACGGCTCGCTAATTTATACATGACTCCCCTATGCAAATAAAAAACCGCCCCGGTAAGGGCGGCTTCCAAAATATCCTTGAAGGCGCGCGCAGCTTACCGGAATGTTCGTTCCGGGAGCCACCAGCCGGTGCGCGCGATTGCCGTCATGCTGGCGACTCTATCATGCACGGATAGCCGTGTCAATGCCAAGCACGTTACGGACGATACGATCGCCGTATTCACTCAAGATCGACTCCGGATGAAACTGCACGCCGCTAATCGGCAATGTGCGATGTGCGAGCGCTTGCACGACGCCGTCCGAACTGCGCGCCGTCACTTCGAGTTCTTCGGGAATGGTTTCACGATCGACGCACAGTGAGTGGTAGCGCGTTGCCGTGAACGGCGTCGGTAATCCCGCAAACATTCCCGTTCCGCTGTGAATAATTGCTGATGTTTTGCCATGCATCGGTGCGGGCGAACGCACGATGCTCGCACCGAACGATTGAGCAATCGCCTGTAATCCGAAGCATACGCCGAAAACGGGTTTTCGCTCTTCAGCTGCGGCGCGAATGATCTCAAGGATCTGCGGCGTTTGACCGGGATTACCGGGGCCCGGACCGACGACGAGTGCATCGTAGCCTTGCAGCGTCTCACCTTTCACGCGCGGATCGTCGCTGAGGATGACGTCTTGCTCGATACCTTGCGATGCGAGCAGATGCACGATGTTGTACGTGAAGGAATCGTAGTTATCGATAAACAGAATTTTCATAATCCAAGCACCTCGCGGGCAATCCGCGTTTTGTGCAACACCTCTTCGTACTCCGCCTGCGGATCGCTATCCGCAACGATCCCCGCTGACGCCTGCCAATACGCGACGCCGTCGCGCACGTGCAGACTGCGCAGCGTAATGCACGAATCAAAGTCGCCGTTCCACGACCAGCGTCCGACGCTCCCGGCATAAAATCCGCGCGCTTGCGGCTCGAGCTCGTCGATCAGCTGCATCGCGCGAATCTTCGGCGTGCCAGTAACCGTGCCGGCAGGGAAGCCCGCTTGAAACAGATCGAGGCCATCGCAATCGTCGCGCAGATCGCCTTGCAGATCGGAGACGATATGCATGACGTGACTGTAGCGTTCGATTTGGAGCAGTTCGGTCGCTTTGATGCTGCCGTTCGCGCACACTCTTCCGAGATCGTTGCGTCCGAGGTCGACGAGCATTACGTGTTCCGCACGTTCTTTTTCGTTGCGCAACAGTTCTTCGGCGATTTCGATATCGTGGATCTCGTCTGTGCCGCGCGGACGCGTTCCAGCCAGCGGGCGTATGCGCGCACGCCGTCCTTCAAGGCGCACGAGAAACTCCGGCGATGCTCCGAGCAACTGGCCGAAGGCTGCGTCAACAAAGAACATATACGGCGATGGATTCGCGGAGCGAATCGCGCGATACAGATCGAACGCGCTTCCCTGCAGCGGTGCAGAGAACCGGATGCCGATCTGTAACTGATACACTTCGCCATCGTCGATGCACTCTTTGACCTGCGCAACGCGGCTCAAAAACTGCTCTTGTGTCATCGACATCGTCATCGGACCGGCCGCATACACCGGCTCGGGCATACGTGGACGCATCGTCAACAGCCGTTCGATGTAGGCGTCGATGCGGCGATCCGCATCCGCTTCGTTCTGCGCGCACGCCCAAATGGTCAGCCGATCGGTAAAATGATCGAACACCAGCCACGTAAGCGGAGCAGCAACGTAAGCCGCGGGCATGGGCGGAACGGCAGCATCACGTGGCGGCAACTTTGCGTACGACCGCGCAGCATCGTACGCAAATGCAACGAGCGCGCCGCCAATCGGCATCCTTGCATCATCCACGATGCGCTGCGATTCCCAGAACGAGCGCACGGCCTCGTAGAGCCGGCCGTCATCATCGAAGCCGCGCGCATCGGCGTAATCGATCCCGATGAACGAATAGCGCGAAATCCGCCCGGCAGCGCTCTCTACACTCTCAAGCAAGCACGACGCGCCAGGCGTCGCGAGCTGGGCGTAGGCGGCGATGGGTGTCAGCGTGTCGGCTGAGATGGTGCGACTGCGCGCCACGGTTGATTCCAGTGTTACCACGGCGCACGTATTAGACAGCGCGCGGCTTGTATCCGCGCTTTAGCGGCAAAGTTTTATTGCCGGCGCAAGGCGTTGAAGCGCGCGTCTTTCAGCAGCATGGCGATCGCCGGATACACCGCATCCGCCATGAGCGCGTAACCTGCGTCGTTCGGATGTAGCCCATCGGGGCTCAAGAGCGTTCGTGTCCGGCCGGCGTTTTGCAATGACAGCGAATACAACGGCACAAATGCGGCTCCATACTGCTGCGCGACCTGCCCGATCGATGCGTTCGTACTTCTGGAAAGCGCCGATTCAACCGGCCTAAAATACCATGGAATGCGTTCGCTCAAGGCAACGTTCGGCAGCCCAACCGCAACGAGTGCGCCGCGCGGATCGCGCTTTCTGATTTTTCGCATTAGCCTAGCATAGTCGCTTCGAATGCGAGCCGGAGTATACCATTTCTGCACCGTCGTTTGCGCCGGCCACTTCTTCCGTCGTTGCGCCGGGCACACCGACGTTTCTCATCGTCGTTCCCGGCCGGCGCTTTCGAACGAAGTCGTAAATTCCCCCCGCAAGAGTGTTCTGCGGGTGTTGCGCGCCCCAGCCCTTCGCGAGGCTATCGCCAATAATCGTGATATGCACTGGATGACGCGGACAAACGTGCGTGACGCTCGCAGGCGGACCGATCGCCGCCGGCGCGGCACATGCAGACAATAGCGTCACACCGATCGCAAAGCCGAGCGCCTTCATATAGGCGCTTTCTACCTCTTGAGTTCGGGATGCTCTCCGGTTAAGCGCGCAGCATAGCCCGCCGGCAAGTTTTCCAGAATCGCGCCAACCGCGTCGGGCGACATCAACGAGAAAATCCGCGCAACATACGCGTCAGGCAACTTCTGCACGACCTTCGCCGCCGCTTCGGCTTCCATTGAGCCCCAGACTTGCGCCGTGCGTCGCATATCCGTCGTGGCTTGCTGTGAAAGATCGGCCACAACCGGAATCGATGGCGGCGTCGCATTTGGCGCAACCGCGCCCTTTGGACCCGTTGATGCGTGGGCAGTCGCAGCATCTTGCTGTGACTGATCGAGCTGCGACTGCAATTGGGTGATCTGCTTGTCGCGATCGGTTACTTGTGCTTGAGCCTGTGCGAGCTGCTTTTGCAGCTGTTGGATCTCTGCAACTTGGGTGTTGATCGTGCCTTGCTGCGCGGCGACGTCGAACGGTTTGGCGAGCGGTTTCCACACCGGCGCGGTCGCGTTCCAAATGGGCGTCGTTACAGGCCCCGTTGCAAGCCATGTGCGCGACGGCGTCCACCAGAGCGCAAGTGTAAGCACCGCTAGGAAGCCCAGCGGATATAAGACTCGCTTCCAAGGAAAGCGCCTACGGCGCTGGCGCGTGACGATCATTGGGTGGACCTCATAAATCTTCGATTGTTGGAGTCGTCAAGTTCCTTTTGTTCTTCGGCCGCTACAAGTTCACGATGCTCGCTCAGGCGGCGCTCTTTGAGCTTGTCGATCACTTTGCGATCGCGGCTGGCCTCGATTAGGTCTGCCCGAGCCGCTTCAACCGCGCGTTTAGCCTGCGCGATAACGTGCTGCTGCATCGTCATCGCGCGATCCAGGAATTGCAAATGCGCATAGTGGGCGCGCAGTTCGTCGGCGGTCAACTCCTTATGATTGTCCCGCAGCGATTTCGAATGATCTTTGAAGCGGGCGTTGAGGCACGCCATTTCCTCTTGCGCGGCTTGCAATTCGCGCTCGCGCGTCGCGAGAATGCCTTGCTTCTCTTCCTCGATGCGCTCGCGCATCTCCAGCAACGGGTTGAGGCTAAAGGTAAATTTTTTCATTACGCCACGCTCAGCAGGCCGCTTACGGCCTGTTCGTAGGATGACGTTTCGTAAATGTCTTGACGCAAATAATGCCGCACGGCTTCAATCTTCGAGAGCGCCAAGTCGACGCGCGGATTGCTGCCTTGCACGTACGCGCCGATGTTGATGAGATCTTCCGCGTCGCGGTACGACGAAAGAATGTCACGCACCGCCGACGCGGCCGAATAGTGGTTGTGGTCGGCAACATCGGGCATGACGCGGCTCACGCTGCTCAGCACGTCGATTGCCGGATAGTGGTTAGCGGCAGCGAGTTTGCGCGAAAGCACAATGTGGCCGTCCAGAATCGACCGTACCGCGTCGGCGACCGGTTCGTTCATGTCGTCGCCGTCGACGAGTACCGAATAGAGTCCCGTAATCGTTCCCGTGTGTGAGGTCCCCGCGCGCTCCAGCAATTTCGGCAGCAGCGCAAACACGGATGGCGTATAGCCGCGCGTCGTCGTCGGCTCGCCAATCGCAAGGCCGACTTCACGCTGCGCCATCGCAAAGCGCGTAACGCTGTCCATCATGAACATCACGTCGAGGCCTTGATCGCGAAAGTACTCCGCAATGGTTGTCGCCACAAATGCCGCTTTAATGCGCACGAGCGCAGGCTGATCGCTCGTGGAAACAATGACGACGCTACGCCGCAAGCCTTCCTGGCCGAGATCGCGCTCGATGAAGTCGCGCACCTCTTTGCCGCGCTCGCCGATGAGCGCAATGACGTTGACGTCGGCGGACGTATTGCGCGCAATCATGCCGAGGATCGTTGACTTTCCGACGCCGCTGCCGGCGAACACGCCCACGCGCTGGCCCTTGCCGCACGTAAGCAATCCGTCGATGGCGCGAATGCCCATCGCGAGCGGTTCGGTAATGCGTTTGCGTTGCAGCGCCGCAGGCGGTGCAGCAGCAATACGCGCGCGGTGCTCGGCAAAAATGCGGCCTTTTCCGTCGATCGGATGTCCAAGTCCGTCAAGCACGCGTCCAAGCAGGTCATCCGTCACACCGATTTCGAGCGGTTTGCCCAGCGCAACCACTTCACTACCCGCGCCAATGCCCATCAGCTCGCCGAGCGGCATGATCAACACTTTGTTATCGCGGAAACCGACGACCTCAGCGAGCACCGGCTCTGCCGTGCGCTTATACTGAATGTGGCATGTCTCGCCGATCGCCATGTTCGGCCCAAGCGATTCGATAACCACGCCGATCACTTGACGCACTTTGCCGTTGTGGCGCATTAAATCGACGGATTCGATCGACCCGATGTATTTCTGGGCGCTGAATGCGGGCAGCTTCGTGGTCATAGCTTAACTCGCTTGCGCAGGCGGATTGATGATCGCGGGCTCGTGCGATTCCGCTACGCTAATCGGCTCGTCCAGCGCAAATACGCGCCGGACTTCACGCAGCTGCGTTGAGATCTTCGCATCGATGGTGCCCGAATCGGTTTCGATGAGCACGCCGCCGCGATCCACACGCTGATCCTCGATCAGACGCAAGTTGTCGATGTCGTTCATCGCCATCAGGCGCTCGCGGTGCTCGCGCATCAGTTCGATGTCCGCCGGATTCACGCGCACGGTGACCGTCTCACGCGAAACAACGCGGGTAATAGCAGCGCGCGTCATGTCCAGTACCGTCGCCGGTTCCAGCGCAACGTGCGCATTGAGGATACGCTCGGCGATATTGAGCGAGAGCCGCACGATCTCACTCTCAGCGGATTCAATGATCTTATGCCGCTCCGCGCGCGCCATCTCGACCAAACCGCGCATGGTTTCGAGCATCTCTTCCATCTCGGCGCCCGCAGCCGCGCGCCCATCACCAAGACCAACCTGGTACCCCTGAGATTTTGCCTGTGACTCGATCTCAGCAACGCCACGTTCGGCGTCATCGACGAGTTTGAGCGCACGTTCGCGTGCTTCTTCGATGAGCCGCTGCGCATCAACGGCTGCGTCTTCCACGAGTTTGGCCGCTTCGGCGCGCGCCGCATCGAGATCCACCGCAGGCTGCGCAAAGACCGGATCGTCGAAATACGGATCGGACTGCGCAAATGCAGGGTCAGCCACAACAGGTGCGACCGTGCGCGCCTTCATTTGGTACGGCTGGCCGGCGACTTGCGCCCCCTTGACTACGCGGCCCACGCTTTAGACCAACTTCTCGTCCTTGGCTCCGCGAGCGATAATGATCTGGCCGTTTTCCTCGAGCGTGCGAATGACGTCCACGATCGACTGCTGCGACTTGCCGACCTCGCGCATGCGAACCGGACCGAGCAGATCGATTTCCTCGCGCAGCGTTGCGCCGGCGCGCGAAGACATGTTTTTGTAGACGCGCGCGAGCAGATCTTCGTTCGCCGTCTTGAGCGCCATCGCCAGTTCATGACCGTCGACTTCCTTGAGGATGCGCTGAATTGAACGATCGTCGAGGTTGACGATGTCTTCGAACACGAACAGAAGATTCTTGACTTCGCTCGCGAGCTCCGGATCGCGTTTGGCAAGGCCGTCGAGAATGTTGCGCTCGGTTTCGCGGTCGACGAAGCCCATGACCGTGGCAAGCGATTGCACGCCGCCGGCCTTCGCAAAATCCGCGCCGGTGACCAGCAAGCGCCGTCCGAGCAATTCATCCAGCTGCTCCAGCACTTCGGGCGCCGTTTTTTGCAAGATGGCAATGCGCATCGCCACTTCGGATTGCAATTCCGGCGGTAATGCCGAAAGCACCGCGCCGGCTTGCTCCGCCGCCATGTACACGAGAATAAGCGCGATCGTCTGCGGATGCTCGTCCTGAATGAACTGGAGGAGCTGCGCAGGTTCGGTCTTCTTGATCAGCTCGAGCGGATTGCCGTGCTTGAGCGCCGCGAACAGACGGTTCGTCATGTCGTCGGCTTGGCCCGCGCCGAACGAGCGCTCTAAGATCTCCTTGGCATACTCGATGCCGCCCTCGTTGATGTACTTGAGCGCAATAGCGCGCTGATACGCCTCGGTGATAACCGTGTCACGCTTATCGAGCGCAACAGTTTGAATCTTCGCGATCTCGAGGACGATTCGCTCGACTTCATCTTGGCGTAAGAACTTAAAGATCGTCGCGGAAAGCTCGAGCCCCAGCGTGATGATGAGAATCGCAGCCTTTTCCGGACCCGAAACATCGATCGTATCGAAGTGATCGAGCGCGGGAAACGCGCCGTCTTCTTCATGAACGTCGCTCAGATTAACGATTGGCGACTCGGTCATTTAAAAGGCGCTCCGCCCGAGGCTCCGCGCTCCCACTGGCGCGGGGCCCCCACAACCTCATGGCGCTTCAACCGTATTGCCACTTTAGACTCTCCCCGAGGGCGCCGTAAGCTCATTCCGCTAGCCATAGTTTCACAAGCTTCGCAATGCTATCCGGACTTTCTTGAGCAACCGTCGTCACGTATTCGATCATCTGCTCGCGCGTGAGGTCGGCTGCCGAACGGATCGGTGCAGCGATGCCCGGCGCGCCGTCAAGCATCGGATGCTCTTCAAACGGCGGCAGCTCTTCTGCCAAAGTGGAATCAAACGACGGCAGTTCCATTGCCGGTGCAAACGCGCGCCGGCGGCCGCGCATCAACAGCATTCCTGCGCCGCCCACCGCACCCGCTAAGAGCAACGCGACGATGAACCACACCGGAATGCCGACGAAGTTTGCCGAGCGGCTGCCCATCGTTACGCCGCCCGTTGTTTCAGGCGCCGTAACGGCGGGGTTGAACGGAATGGCTTCAACCGAAACTTGATCGCCGCCGTTCACATTCAAACCGGCAGCCGCCACAACGAGATTTTGAATCTGCTGACGCATCGCCGGCGTGATTTGATACGGCGCCTGCGTTTTGCCGGCAGCCTGCGCGCTCACAGGTGCAACTGCAGCGGTGTTGAGCACCACGGCAACGCTGGTCGATAGCACTTTGCCGGGCGCATCGATCTTCTTCGCTTGTGTTTCCGAAACGTCGTAGTTCGTCGTGGTCTCGGATTTCGTGTCTTTGAAATTGCCGTTGTTGTTTTGCGTGCCTTGGTACGACGGAATGTTGCTCGTCGTTCCCGGAACACCGGAAGCCGCAGCCGCGCGCGGACTCGCGCCATTGAGCGTTTCCCGTTTGGTCTGGGAGGACAGGACGGTTCCCGCCGGCGCGTACGTCTTAGTCTCGGTCGTCGCCGCATCGAAATCCATGCGGGTCGAGACGCGTGCAACGGCGTGATGCGGCCCAAGCGTTGAGTCGAGCATCGATTGAACACTCGCCTGCACGGTGCTCTCGTACCGCTGTTTGGCCGTGAGCTGGTCCTGCGTCATGTTCATCGGATCGGCGGTTGCCGGATCGCCAGAGCGCGGCGGCAGAAGCACTTGCCCGTCCTGATTGACGATCGTGACGTCTTGCGGCTTGAGACCCTCAACCGCATGCGCGACGAGCATCGTGACGCCTTGCACTTGATCGGACGAGAGCGTCATGCCGGGCTTGGTCGCAATAGCTACGGACGCCGTCGCGGAGGAGCTGCTCGCCGCGAACAGCGTCTTGTCCGCCTGCGCGATATGCACGCGCGCGGATTGCACGGGATCCAGGCCGGTGATCGTGCGTTCCAGCTCGCCTTCGATTGCGCGGTTCTTGTCGAGATTTTGCTCGAACTCGGTCATGCCGAAGTTCGTACGATCGAACAGTTCGTAACCGGTGGAGCTGCCTTTAATAAGATTTGCGCCGGCGATGGCAACGCGCTCGTCCGCGAGATTATTTTGCGGAACGTACACCGTCTTGCCGTCGGGCGAAATATTGTACGGAATCTTGTCGTCTTTGAGGCGCGCCGTTACGTTCGCTGCGTCGGACGCGGAAAGATTTGAGAAGAGCGGCTGATACGCCGGTCGATTGAGCGCATACAGCGCGCCGATTGCGATGAGTGCAAACGCAAGTACGCCCGAAATACCGATGACCATGACGCGATTGGGACCTTCCCAAAGCGCACGGACACGGCCGGCGAGATCCTTCCAGATCACCACTGTGCGATCCAACAGCCACCAAACCCAAGACGCGGCCGACCATGGCCATAATCTCCGCGCTCATCCATGAACCGCGGAGTCTTCTTTAACCTTATCGGACACAAGTTGCTTCGCTTTACGAGCCGGGCGATATTCGCGGAAGAAGTTTACACGGCGAGTTGAGAGCGCTCCGGACCCACCGACACGCTTTCCACCGGCACGCCAACCGCCTGGCCCAGACGCGCGACGTACGCCTTGGCCGCCGCAGGCAATTCCGCGACGCTGCGCACGCCGCTGATGTCCTCACGCCAGCCGTCCATCCACTCAATCTTGGTGGTAAGATTCGGCCCGCCCGCAGCACCGAAGCCCACTCGTGCGCCGTCGAGCACGTACTCCATAACGATTCCGATCCGTTCAAAGCCGCTGAGCACGTCGAGCTTCGTTACGATCACGGACGTGAGGCCATTAACTTGCGTTGCGTACCGCGCAGCGACGGCATCGAACCAGCCGCACCGCCGAGGACGCCCGGTGACCACGCCGAACTCGCGGCCCGCCGAACGTAAACGCTCACCCGTCTCATCGTGGAGCTCCGAAGGGAACGGACCGCCGCCGACCCTCGTGCAGTAAGCTTTCACCACGCCGATGACACGGCCGATGGCCGTCGGCCCGATGCCAAGGCCAATGCATGCGCCGCCCGCAATCGTGTGCGAGCTGGTGACGTACGGATACGTGCCGAAGCCGACGTCGAGCAGCGAGCCTTGCGCGCCTTCGATGAGAATGCGGCGCCCGGCATCCATGGCATCGTGAATGTACGCGACGCCGTCGACGATGTGCGCGCGCAGGCGCGCGGCTTGTTGCAGCGCCGGTTCGATGAGATCTTCCGCACCGTGGCGGCGCAGTTTGTCCGTCAAGATCGCTTCGCTGCGCAAATCGCCGAATAAAATGCCGTGCCGTGCAACTTTGTCCACGTACGCGGGGCCGATGCCGCGGCCGGTCGTACCGATCGCGTGCGCGCCGCGCGCTTCTTCCGCCGCTTTGTCCGCCTGCGCATGATACGGAAATACGATGTGCGCCCGATCCGAGATGCGAATGCGCGAGATATCGATGCCGCGAGCGGCAAGCGCATCGAGTTCGGAAAGGACGCCGTGCAAACTCACGACAGTGCCGCCGCCGATAAACAGATCGCAATCCTGCATCACGCCCGACGGGACGATGCGCAGCGCTAATTTCTCGTTCCCGACCTCGATCGAATGCCCGGCGTTGTCACCGCCGCCAAACCGCGCAACAATATCGTAATCGCGCGCATACGAGTCGACGATCCGCCCCTTACCCTCATCGCCCCACTGAATACCCACAATGACATCCACTGCGTTCCTGTCATTGCGGGGCCCCGAAGGTTGAACCGGCACTACGGCTTCGCCTCCGCGCCCCCTACGGGCAAAGCCCGCAGGGCACCCCCCGTTATGTCGGCTTTATTCATTCATGAATTCCAGATCCGACGTGTCGCCCATCGGGATCTGCGGTACGCCGTCGAACGACGTCATGACGAATTCGCTGAAGAGCGCATTCGGCCAACCGAAGTCCGGTCGTGTGAACCGCTTCGGATCGTTGGGGTCGAACGACTCGTGCAAGAGATGATCGCCCGGGTCGCTTGCCAGCAGTTGATTGAGCACGTCTTGCTTTTCTGTTTTGCTTGACGCCGTCAAACCTTGCATGATCATCGCCAGCGGCCAAACCCACCGGTCGGGCGTGTGCGCGCTGCCGATACCGCGCGCAACGCTGCCCGTGTAGTAATACGGATTGTCTTGCGAGAGCAAAAACTCACGCGTGTTCAGATAGTACCGGTCGCCCACGGTTCCATAGCCGATGTACGGCGCCGAAAGTAAACTGGGTACGTTCGCGTCGTCGCTAAGAATGGCGTGGCCCAAGCCGTCGACTTCGTACGCGTAGATATACCCGTACTTGGAAACCGGGACCATGCCGTATCGTTGGATGCCGCGCTGCACTTCATCGCGCAAAGACTGCGCTTCGTGCGCCTTAATGAGGTTGTGATAGACGCTGCGCTCGATTTGCGCCATATCGCTCAGCGCCACAACCGCGAACATCTCCGAGGGAATCAGATAATTATAGTAACAAGCATCATCCGATGGCCGGAAACCCGTCCAAATCATACCGGTGAACGCCGATGGGCGCCCTTTACCGTCAATCAGCTCTTTGTGCGTGTACCGCGAGTTGCGCGAGTGATCTTGCTCCCGCTGCATCGTCGCGAGAATAGCGTCGAACGCTTTCGATTCGTCGGGCGTAAACACCGAGGCGTCACCTGTGGCGTGCCAATAGCTCCATGCCAGCGTAATGGGATAGGCGAGCGAATCGAGTTCGAATTTCTCTTCCCACACGCGGTAATCCAGCGTGAACGCATTCGCGTACGGGTCGATCTGCAAATATTTTGCTTGGCGCGCAATAATGCCGCGCAGCAGTTGACGGATGTTCGGATCGTTCTTCGCGTAATAAAGATACGGCCGCACCTGCGCACTAGAGTCGCGCAGCCACTCCGCCGGAATATCGCCGGTCTTGACATACGCCGTGCCGTCGGCCTCAACCTCAGCGAGCTTGGTCGTATCCAGCAGCGCCGCGCGGAACATCGTTTGCAGATGCAGGTTCGGCGTCTGGTATTGCGCCGCGGCGGCCGCAATGGAGGGCAATTCCAAAGCGATCATCAGCGCAATTCGAAGAAATATCACTGCGGCCAGCTCCCATGGATATAAAGGTCCGGTAGTTCACGGTATCGGCCAAGATAATCCAATCCGTAACCCACGACGAACACGTCGGGCACTTCGAAGCCGCGGTACGTCACATCGACGTGTGCAATGCGCCGCTGCGGGCGATCGAGCAGCACGCAGGTCGCAAGCGAGGCAGGTTGGCGAGCCTTCAGTGTCGCGGTAACATACCGTAGCGTAAGCCCGGTATCTATTGTGTCCGCGACCACGAGCACGTGGCGGCCTTCAATCGACGTCGAAAGGTCTTTGACGAAGCGCACACCGTCTTCGCGCCCATACGGACTAAGCGCGATGAAATCGTACTCGCACGGGATGTCCATCTCGCGCGTGAGGTCGGCAACGAAAACCGCAGCGCTGTTCAAGACGCCGGCAATGAGCGGATTGCGTCCTTCATAATCGGATGCAATCTGACGGGCCAGTTCGCGAACGCGCGTGCGAATTGCGGCGCTGTCGTACAGCCGCTCAGCAAGCAATGCGGCTAGAAAAAACGCGATCGATGTCGCGTTTCGTCAAGAGTTTGATACTGATGTCCGGATATTTCTCGCGCAACAACCTGATCTTACGGTTCTTTCTTGAGAGCAATTTGGGATTTTGCACCGTCAGTTCCACGAATGTGTCAAACTCCGGCAGAAAAAAATCCGGGGTGAACCATTCCTTGACGCCCTGCTCATCCCATGAAATAGGAAACGCGCAAGGCTCGTAGAGCCAGTGCACGCCGTAAGAAGTGAGAAGCCGGGCAAATTCTTCTTCGCTCGAGTGAGCGAACCGCGGACATCTTTCCACGGACTGAAGTCTACGACGTAACAACCGCCAATTCCGCCCCGCACGGCAAGCTGACCTCGAAGCGCGCACCACCCAGCGGTGAGGCGGTGCAGATGACGCTGCCTCCCGCGCGTTCGGCGATCATTTTTACGATGGCAAGACCAATGCCGGTCCCCTGTCCCTGCGACGAACCTCGCACGCGCAGCCCGAAGATCGCTTCGCGCTGCTGCTCTTGAACGCCGGGTCCGTCGTCGTCAACGCAGATCGTCACCTCGTCCCCGCGCACCGCAACATGGACGCCAACGCATCCTTCCCGGCTGCCGTGCTTGACGGCGTTGTCGAGCAGATTGATCAGCAGCTGCAGCAGAGCATCTTCACCGAGCGTAACATACGCATCGGCCGGACACACCGCTTCGATCGTCATACCGCGCGCGCGCGCCGCTTGACGTACCACGTGCTGCGCGCGCTGTAAACTTTCGTGCACGCAGGTGCAGCCGGAATAAAACGACGCAGCGGAAAGATCGAGCAGCGAAAACTCAAACATGCCGTCAATCAGCCGCCCCAAGCGCAGCGCTTCGGCGCGCGCCGTTTCAAGAAAACGCCGCGACGTGTGTGAGTCGAGGTCGTTCTGGAGCAACGTTTCGAGATAGCCGTTAATGCTCGTGAGCGGCGTGCGCAGTTCGTGCCCCACCGCGCTGAAAAATTCATACCGCTCGCGTTCGCGTGCGCCGCGCAGCAGTGCGCGTTCGATCTGCGTTTCGAGATCGCTGCGGCTGCAAACCTCACCGAGCGGCGACCACCCCGTCTCAACGCGAAGCTCGATCTCCAGTGACATCGCGAGCGCAATGCGCTCGACCGCCGCGCGGCAGTCTGAGGCAGACCGCGGCCTGCCCGCCTCGCGCGCCGGCGCGAGCAATGCGGCAACGAAGACGTCGCTGCCGGGTTCGTGCGCAATGAGATCGCCTGCGCGCAACAGCTGCGCACAAGCGCCGGCAAACGTACGCGCCGTCCGCGCCTCCATCCGGCGCGCCACGCTTTTGCCGCGGCGCCACGCTTCTTTCGCAAAATCCGGCACGCGAAAGACCGCGATTGCGGCGCGCGGCGACGGCGAAGCACCTGCGAGCGCCTGCGCTAAGGATTCAATGCCGTGCAGCGCGTTACGAGCGCGCAAATTTGTAGCCAAAGCCGTGTACCGTATGAACGAATTGCGGATTGCGAGTGCTGCGTTCGAGTTTCAGCCGCAAACGGCGCACGTGGACATCTACGGTGCGTTCATCTCCGGGAAAGTCCATTCCCCATACGCGATCGAGCAATGTTTTGCGCGAAAGGGCTATGCCGGCGTTACTCGCAAGCGTGTAGAGCAAGGAAAACTCCCGCGGTTTGAGTTTCACCGGTTCGCCGTGCACGCGCACTTCACGCGCGGCCTCATCGATTTCAAGGGGCCCGAAGGTCAGCACCGGCGTGCGCGTTTCGATCGGCGTCATCCGCCGGATAACGGCCTTTACGCGGGCGACGACCTCGCGCGGCGAGAACGGTTTGACAACGTAATCGTCTGCGCCGAGCTCAAAGCCGACGATGCGATCGATTTCGTCCGATCGCGCGGTCAACATGACGATTGGCAGCGAAAGGCGTTCGCGGCGCAGCGTGCGCGCGATGTCGAAGCCATCGATTGCCGGTAATCCGAGATCGAGAATCAGCAGATCCGCAACTTGGCGTGCGGCACGCAGCGCGGTGTTTCCGTCGGCCGCCAGCAGCACTTCAAAGCCTTCGCGCTGCAAATGGTGAGCGAGCAGATCACGGATCGCCGGATCATCCTCGGCCACGAGCACTTTTAAAGGCGGCATGCCGCCGATAGTACCCGGTGCTTAACTAAACCGGACAATGGGTACGCGGGCCGAAATGGATCGAGAGCAAAAGCCGCAGCAAGACCAGCACTCGCAACAACAACAGAGCGGCAAGGACGGGCGGCAAGCGTCAGGAAGCGGCGAGCAAGGTAATCTCGTTCAACTCAGTCCCGACGAAGAAAAAGAAGTTCAAGAGCGCGCCGCATTACGCGCCGCAGTCATTTTTGAAACGGTGCGCCGCGAGGGCGAATCGGAACTCACCCGTCCCGCGCTGGCGCTCGCATTTTCGGGACTTGCCGCAGGTCTGTCGATGGGCTTTTCTCTGATCGGGTCCGGCGTGTTTTATGCGATGCTGCCCGATGAACCGTGGCGCCCGCTGGTGGTCAACCTCGGCTACACGATTGGTTTTGTTATCGTGATCTTGGGCGCGCAACAGCTGTTTACGGAAAACACGCTCACGGCGATGTTGCCCGTTCTCGACGATCCCGACAAAATGAAAAAGCTCGGTCAGATGCTGCGGTTGTGGGCCATCGTGCTCGTTTCAAATTTGATCGGCGCTGCGGCGATCGCAACGGTGCTGGCGCTGACGGGCGTTTTCGATCCCAACATCAAAGCCGCGTTCCTGAAGATCGGTTTGGAGATACTTCAACCGTCCTGGACGGACACGTTCTGGCGCAGCATACTCGCCGGCTGGCTGATCGCAATGGTCGTTTGGCTGATGCCGGCGGCCGAACCGCAACGCTTATGGACGATCGTCGTGATTACATGGCTCGTCGGCGTGGGCAAACTCAGCCACATCATCGTCGGGTCCGTCGAATCATTCTACGTGATCGTAAGCGGTCAGTATCCGTTCATGCAATACGTTACGCACTGGGCAATTCCGGTGCTGATCGGAAACTGCATCGGCGGCGTCGGCATGGTTGCGCTCGTGAACTACGGACAAGTTGTGCCGGAATCCCAAGAAGGCTCCGGCGGCGGCTCATAGGCAAATCCCGTTCCGGCGAACGGCCCAAACGCAGCCGCATGTTCGCGCAGCTTGCGGTAGATCAGTGACGCCGGAAAACCCAAACGCTCGAGCGCTCGCGCCGCCGACGGATAACTGAGCTGCGGTTTCGCCGCGAAAAGCTTCGCAAGCGCGTCATCGGCACGCTCTGCTTCCATAACGGATCCGCCGCGCACGGCGTTTACCGCCGCATCGCGATCGATACCTTTGCGGATCAATTCACCGACAAGCCGCACATCACCAACGGCTTTGCGCTTCTGCTCGACGTACAGCTGCGCGAAGAGCTTGTCATCAACGTAGCCGTCACGCTCGCACCTTACGATCGTCGCCGCGACGTCATCTTCGCTATAGCCTTTACGCTCGAGTTTTTGCCGCAGCTGCGCAGCAGTAAGTCTGCGCTGGGCGAGGAGGCGCAGTGCTGCGACGTAAGGTCTAGTGGCGGGCACGTTTTTTGCGAGTTGGGTTGAAGGGCGGTCCGCAATGAAACCGCTCAAAAATTTGCCATCCATGGCAAATTTTTGGCTTCGCTGCTTTTTTGCGAAAACAAGTTTTGAAACGGCCATCCTGGCCGGCGCAAAAAAGTCAGAGATTTCATTGCGGACCGCCCTTCAACCCAACTCGCAAAAAACGAGATCACAACAAACGCTACGTCGCAGTACTACGTTAAGGAAGAAGACTACTCCGCAGCGGCCGGTGTTGATGATCCGTTCTTGGATACAACCGTTGATGCGGCGAGCATTTCGCGGATTTTGATGGTGATCTCGTCGGCGAGGTCGCCGTGTTCTTCGAGGTAGGCTTTGGCGTTTTCGCGGCCTTGACCGATGCGCGTCTCGCCGTACGTGTACCACGAGCCGCTCTTGCCGACGATGTTGCGTTCGAGCGCGACGTCGAGGATCGAGCCCATCT
>CAZERJ010000046.1:0-20402 GCA_964514445.1 uncultured bacterium
CGAAGTAAATTTCCGGCGTCGGCAAGTCACCATACTTGGCTTCGAAGGTATATCCCGGCATGTACCGCTCGATGAGCTCCGTATTGAGCCCTATGTCTTGCTGCCAGTCTTTGAGCAGGTCGAGCCAGTCGTCGAAGGTTGATATGCGCGCCATGGAGCCTCCAGAATATGACGGAATTTCTCTACGTCGTGAGAATACTGTCACATCGTGATGATCGTGTCAAGGCCCGTCACGCGGCCCAACAGTTTCATCTACACGCTCTTCGGCGATTTCGTGTATCGAACCGGGCAGGCGGAGGGCAGCCACCGCGATGGGGAGATCTGGGTTGGCGCCCTCATCAAATTGATGGGCGAGTTCGGCCTCTCCGAGCAAGCCGTTCGCCAGGCCGTCTCACGGATGTCGCGCCAAGGTTGGCTCGTCGCGCGCCGCCATGGCAACCGATCGTACTACGCTCTGACGGAACGCGGTCGCGAGCGGGTCGAGGCTATCAGTCCGCGCATCTACGGTCCGGTCGTGGAGTGGGACGGCCGCTGGCGCATCCTCACGTACAGCATCGCGGAAGCGAACCGGCAAGGTCGCGACGGCTTGCGCAAAGATCTCCAGGTGCTCGGATGGGCGCCATTTTCGGCCTCGACGTGGATTGCACCGCACGACCGCTTCGAGGACGCGCGCGCAGCAGCGCGATCGAACGGCGTGTACGAGAACATCGATCTCTTCGCCGGCGCGTACGTCGGACCGCACACCGATCGCGAATTGCTCGAGCGCTGTTGGAATCTGGCGGAGATCGCGCATCAGTACCGTGAGTTCATCGAGCGCTACGAGTCGCGATTGCAACACGAGCGCGAACACAGGTCACTAACTGAGGACGAAGCGTTCGTCGAACGCATGTGGCTGGTGCACGATTTTCGCAAATTTACGTACATCGACCCGGGATTGCCGAGCACGCTGTTGCCGCCGCATTGGCCCGGCACGCATGCGGCCGCGTTGTTCCGCGAATACTACAACGCGATCTCGCAAAAAGCAGAGCGGCACTTCTTAGCCGCGCTGGAGTAGCGGCTAGACCTCATCCTCGCCGTCGAACGGGCGGCGTCGACATCGGCTACAGCCTGATGACGTTCGGGCATACCCCGTTTAAGTCAACGTTGTGAGCACATAACGGGTACAAGCAAAGGCACCAACCGGAGGCCATCATGGATCCAGATCACATCCGCGAAGCCCGTGAAGGATTACGCGAGCGCGGAAAAACCGTCGGCCCCAGCGACTACGGCACCAGCGAAGATGAGGGCTATACAGAAGCCGACGACGCCAGAGACGAAAAATCGGGCGAAATCGACGGTCCTATTGAGTCTGATTCGGACGACGTCTCTTAACGCGGAAGTGTTAGAGTTCGTCGGTCTCGTGCAGATGTAAGTGACAGCCGTCCTCGGCGTCGCGTAAAACTTCTCGCGCTTCTTCCAACATCGCCGGCGAGATACGCGCGGCGGGATCGATCGTGCCTTCGGGCGCTAGGAAATCCGCTTCGGTCCACTCTTCCCACGTCTCGAGCGGAATGCCGTCGACTTCGCCCGGAAACCGCACGCAGAACCCTTCTTCCAGATGCAATCCCACGACCATCACGCGCGTGCCGCGCGGGAAGTAGTGTCCTTCTTTCCAGAGCGTTCCGTATGTTGTCTCGTACGTGTTTCCGATTTTGAGCGGTTCGATGATCGTATCCCCTTACACGCCGAACGGATCGATTGGCTTTTCACCGATGTACGTCAGCACGCTTTTCGTTTCCGAATAAAGCGCGAGCGTCTCCATGCCCAGTTCGCGCCCGTATCCTGATTGTTTGTAACCCCCAAAGGGCACGCCCGGAAACACTGCATACGGAGTATTCACGACAACCGTGCCGCTACGCAAGGCCCTCACGACGCGATTGGCACGGCCGATGTTCTGCGACCAAACGCTCGCTGAAAGGCCATACGGCGAATCGTTGGCGATCGCAACCGCTTGCGCTTCATCTTTGAAACGCAAGAACGTGACGACCGGGCCAAAGACTTCTTCACGCGCGATGCGGTGCTCGGGTTTGCCTTCGTAGGCCGTCGCCGTCCAAAACATTCCTGCAGAGAAACGTTCGTCGAGCTGCGGACGTTCGCCGCCGAAGATTTTCTTTGCACCTTCACCGATCGCAACGCGGCAGTACTCTTGAATCTTGTCGTACTGTTGCTGCATCGTGATCGCGCCCACGTGCGTTTTCGGATCTTCCGGATCGCCGATGTTCAGCCGCGAGGCCTTGTCTTTGAACTCGGCGATGAACTGCTCGGCGATGGACTCGTGCAACAGCACGCGCGAGCGCGCCTCGCACGTTTGGCCCGCGTTATAAAAGATGCCGTAGAGCGCGGCATTGACCGCTTGCGGAATGTCGGCGTCGTCGAAAACAACCGTCGGCGACTTTCCGCCGAGCTCCAGCGTCACGCGCTTGAGGGTTTTCGACGCGGTTGCGGCAACGCGCTGACCGGTCGCTGTGCTGCCCGTGAAGGCGATCTTGTCGATGCCGGGATGTTCGACCATTGCTTGGCCGAGCTCGGCGCTCTGCCCGGTGACGATGTTCAGCACACCTTCCGGTAAGCCGGCTTCCAGTGCGATCTTGCCCAGTTCGATTGCCGTGAGCGGCGTTGACGGTGCCGGTTTGAGAATAATCGTGCATCCCGCGGCGAGCGCAGGTGCAACTTTCCACGATGCAAGCAGCAACGGAAAATTCCAAGGTACGATCGCGCCGACAACGCCGACCGGTTCGCGCTGCGTGTATGCAAGATAATTCGGCATCGGCCCCGGCAGCGTGTCGCCGTAATTTTTCGTGGCCGCGCCCGCATAGAATTCGAAGCAGTCGACGATCGCGCTCATCTCGCCTTTGGCGGTGTTGATCGTTTTGCCGTTGTCGCGCACTTCCAGCAACGCGAGATCGCTCGCACGCTCCGCGATGAGCTGTGCGATCTTGTAAATGATCTTTGCGCGCCGCGATGCCGCCATCGTTGCCCATTTGCCGGTTTCAAATGCGGCGCGTGCGGCTTGGACGGCGCGATCCACGTCGGCGGCATTCGCGTCGGCTACGTCAGCCAGCCGCGCGCCCGTTGCCGGATTGCTATCGGCGTACGTTGCGCCGTCTTGCGCATCGGTGAACTCTTTGCCGATGAGCAGCTGCGTTTTGGGAAGCGAGGCTGCGACTGTCATTCAGATCCTCTCAAAAACGGTGGCGATGCCCTGGCCGACCCCGATGCACATAGTAGCTACTCCGTACCGTGCGCCGCGGCGCTCTAATTCGTGCAGCAGCGTCGTTGCGATGCGGGCACCGCTGGCGCCCAGTGGATGCCCGAGCGCAATCGCTCCACCGCAGACATTCGCCTTTTCCGGATCGATTTCCAGGTCTCTTAGGCAGGCGATGGATTGCGCGGCGAACGCTTCATTGATTTCAAAAAGGTCGATATCATCCACTTTAAGGCCCGATCGCTGCAGTGCTTTACGTGTCGCCGGCACCGGTCCCAGACCCATGACGTCGGGCGCCACGCCGGCTGCGCCGGTTGCAACGATGCGCGCCAGCGGTTTCAGCCCTAAATCGCGCGCTGTTTGCGCTTCGCAGATGAGCAGCGCGGCGGCGCCGTCGTTGATACCCGATGCGTTACCGGCCGTGACCGTACCGTTGGTTCTAAACGCGGGTTTGAGCTTGGCGAGATCGTCGAGCGTTGTTTGCGGGCGCGGATGTTCGTCGCGCGTAACGTCACCGACCGCAACAATCTGTTCATCGAACGCACCGCCTTGCATCGCAGCGCCGGCGCGCTGTTGCGAGCGCAACGCAAACGCATCTTGCTCTTCGCGGCTGATGCCGTATTGATCGGCAACTTTCTCCGCGGTTTCGCCTAAACTAATCGTCCACTCGCGCGGCATTTTTGGATTGATCATGCGCCAGCCGAGCGTCGTATCGAACATTTCGGGCGTACGCGCAAACGGCCGCTCCGATTTCAATTGCACGAACGGTGCGCGCGTCATCGACTCCACGCCGCCCGCGATGATGACGTCGCTCTCGCCGTACGCAATGGCGTGCGCCGCCGAATTAATGGCTTGCAAACTGCTGCCGCACAGACGGTTCATCGTTGCGCCGCCGGCTTCAACGGGCAAACCCGCAAGCAGTGCCGCCATGCGCCCAACGTTGCGGTTGTCTTCGCCGCTCTGATTCGCTGCGCCCAAAAAGACGTCGTCGATACGCTCAGGGGCAATACCGGTACGTTCGACGATCGCTTTAATCACGGTAGCGGCGAGATCGTCGGGGCGCACGTTCGCCAGCGCTCCGCCGTATCGCCCGATAGGCGTGCGTAGCGCGGCCGCTACGACAGCTTCACGCATCGATGCTCTCGGTTTGCGATTCGGTTTGTGTTTCGGGGAGATCCACGTCAAGAACATATAACGCGCGGTGCGGGCCAAAAGCTGCACCTTCGTCTGCCGCAAGACGCTGGAGTATGCGCGTGATGCGATTTCCGCCGATCTCGCGTCCCCATTCAATTGGCCCCTGCGGGTAGTTCGTTCCAAGACGCATCGCCAAATCGACGTCGCCGGCGGTTGCAACGCCTTCTTCAACCGCAGTCACGGCCTCATTGATGATACTGCCGACAACACGCCCTAAGAACAATCCTGGAACCGGTTCCAGCAAGGCAACGCGGCGGCCGATCGACTCGAAGACCTCTTGCGCGAGTTCCAACGCATCATCTGAAACCGATTCCGAGTCGACAATCTCTACGACATTCTGGTCTTGCAACGAACGCAGCAGCCCGTAACCGACGAGACGATCCGGATGCTGGAGTTTTCGTGCCAGTTTCACGAGATCGGTTGCATAGGCATCAGCAAAGATGACGGTTTCGGGCGCGAGCAGGTTGTCGAGCTCGATCAGCACGCGCGAGCGATCGACTGCGCCGTCGCCGATATCGATAACGATTGTCGCATCGAGCGGCACCTGATCGAGATCGTCTTCGTTCTGAAACAGATCGACATGCTGGAACGCATTGGAAAGCATTTCGTGCAATTCCAGCACTGCACCCGAATAGCCGATGACCACGATGTGTTCCGCCTCGTCTTTTTCTTGCGCCGGCGACGGCATCGCATCGTCATGTTGGGGCGCGCCGCCGGAGTAGTCGTAAAACCCGCTGCCGGTTTTACGCCCAAGGCGGTCTTGCGCGACCATTTGTTGTTGCACGGGCACCGGTTCAAACCGTTCGGCGCCGGTGCGTTCGTACACCGACTGCGTTGTCGCCAGATTGATATCGAGGCCGATCAGATCCATGAGCTCGAATGGTCCCATGCGAAAACCGGCACCGCGCGCCAGACGGTCGAGATCTTCAACCGGCGCAGCACCTGCTTCAAATGCGCGCATGGCTTGCAAGTAGAACGGCCGCGCCACGCGGTTCACGATGAATCCCGGCGTATCGGCCGCGACCACCGGCGTGCGTTCGAGCCGCTCCACAATCGAACGGCAGCGATCGATCGTAGCCGGATCGGTTTCGTCGCCGGCAACGATTTCCACGAGTTTCATCATTGTGGGCGGGTTGAAAAAATGCATCCCGGCAAAACGTCGCGGATTCGTGACGGCTTCGGCAAGTTCGCTAACGGAAAGCGATGACGTGTTTGTCGCGATGAGCGCGCCGGGCGCCAGCTTCGCGGAAAGCTCTCGCAAGAGAGTTTGCTTGATCTCGAGCTGTTCAGGTACGGCTTCGATGGCAATCTGTCCGTCGTAGGCGTCGGGAATTGCAGTGAGCCACTGAATGCGCGATGTACAACCCGGATCGCCTAAGCGCTGCGCGTCCTTTGCAAGGCGAACTTGGGCACGATCGCGTGCGCTTGCATCCGGTTCCAAAAGCGCAACATCGAAACCGGCGTGCGCGGCGAGCAGAGCAATGCCGGCTCCCATAGTGCCGGCTCCGGCGACAAGCATTTTTTCCACGACGCCGCACATTCGCCCGGACGCGGCGGGGACCCGCCGTGGCGCTGCCAAACGTGCGGCCCATGGCAAAACGGCCCTGGCGCGTCACGGAGTCGACGTATCCCATCAACACAAAATTTTTGCGGTTACGCAAGGACACGATCGAACTGCCGAATGGCGAGGTCATCCGCGACTATTTCGTTCGCGAGAGCCGCGGATACGTAATTGTCTGCGCCGTCACGCGGGCGGCGGAGATCGTGCTAGTACGCCAATATAAGCACGGCATCGGACAATCCATTTTGGAGTTGCCGGCGGGCGCTATCGACCCGGACGAATCACCGCAGGACTGCGCGACACGCGAACTGCGCGAAGAAACCGGTTTCACCGCAAGCGACATGCGCTTCATCCGCACGTTCGTCACCGATCCGACAAGCTCGAACAGCGTCGCCCATTTGTTTTTTGCGCCCGGCGCCGAACGCACCGCTCCCCAAGATCTCGACGTAACGGAAGACATCGTCGTCGAAGTCGTCCCGACGTCAGCCGTACGCGAATGGATCCGCGAGGGCGCTATCAACTGCATCCCACACGTCGGCGCTTTGTATTTGCTGTTTGATTTGGGCTTTATTCCGTAACCGGAACGCCGCTGCCGCGCACACGCGTGGCGGCATACGCGTTGCGGGCATACGCGTATGAGCAAAGTGTGGTGAGTGTAAGTGACCGGCTTTGTTCAAGCTAAGCGGCGAGGGGGCTAGCGACCGACGTTGATGCCGCATCGCCGGCTGCGCGCAACAGCGCAAAAACCCTATTAGAAAGCTGCCGCTTGAGGCAGCGCAGTGCTGCTTTGGCGCTCTTTCCTTCGGCCCGTTTGCGATCGTAGTAAATTTTGCCGCAGTGTCCGGCCGCCCGAATTTGGTTGAGCGCGATAATGTGTAGCAGGCGATTCAACTGCCGGTTTCCGCCGACGTTGACGCGCATCGCACTATGCTTATCGCTCGAGCAGCTCACCGGCGCCGTACCGGATCGCATGGCGAACGCGTTCTCATCGCGGCAATTCTGCAACTCACCGCCGTTGCCGATGAGTCCGGCTGCAACCACCGTCGAAACGCCGCGCATCTTGAGCAGCTCAGGAGCTGCGCGGCGAACCATAGGGTCTAAGAGCTTCTCAATGCTCCGTATTCGTGCGTTGAGGTTGCGGATATCTTCAGCGGCGTACCGCATTTCATCGACGAGAGCATGAACGGCGTCATCGATGATCGCAAATTCTTGAACCGCTCGCTCAACGTACGTCAAGCTGATTTCCGTCGTCAAATCACTTAGGAGATTGCGCAAATTTAGCCGTAAAGCCGCGCTGCGCAGGCGGTTTATCGCCTCGGTGCGCTGTTTGACCAAACGGTCGCGCTGCTCGTAGCGTAGCCGCATCGCTTCGCGTTGCGCGGATTCGGTAAAGCGCGGAAGGCGATCGCTCTCGCGTAGCACCGCTTCCGCAATTGCCTGCGCATCGAGCGCATCGGACTTTCCGGTTCGGCTCGAACGTCGGCGATGTCGCTTCGTGTAGCTGCCCGGCACCTCGAAGACCTCGGCACCGCTGTTGGCGAGCACCTTAGCGAACGCGTTTCCGTAGCAGCCCGTGCTCTCTAAGCCCCAGCGCACCTGGCCTAACGCTTCGGCGATGTGCAGCGCTTGCGCGTAGCCTTCGTCGCTCGTTGCACGTTCATCCGAAATCACGATCGTATGCGAATCTTTGTGCGTATCAACGCCGGCGAAGAAATCCATGTCCCTCACAATATCAATGCTGGCCCGGGCGATACTTTATCGAGCGAAGAGCGCTCGTCTTTCAAGCCACAGGCCTCTAGATTCAAGCGTCCGGCAGCACGTCCTCACTAAGCCACGAAGGCAGCATCGAAATGGGTCAACCGGACGCCGAACAACAGATTAACATAAAGTATCGAACCACGGCCGAGGCATCGAGGCCCGCAAGCCGCGCGGCTTCGGCATCGCTTCGCTAATCAGCGGTGGTTCGAAGCTCACCATGACACTATTAATCCGGTTTCAAAAACTTGCGTGTGTACCGTGAAGAGCGCGGCGCGGGTGCAGGCTGCGTCATAACGCGGCGTAATTCAGATAAAGAGCCGAACGGATACAGCAACTCGCCCGCCACAGCCGTCACGCAGAGATCGCCCGGTCTGCCGGCGTTGAATGGCGCGATTGCTGCCAGGCATTCATCCGACATCACGTTGAGGCCGCCGGAATATGGCGTCAATGCCGGCACCACGACAATCCGTTCGCCGTTTAAAAATGCGGGCGCGGTTGAACCGCCCGCGTGCACGCTCGGGTGCAAGTGCCCGATAACAACACCGCGATGCGCCGCAAACTGCGAGCCCGTCGGCGCGCGGTCCCCATGCAGTAAAAGCCACCCATCGCGCGATGCAGCTTCAACCGTCTCGCCCAGGACGGCCGCGCCGCGGCTTCGGCCTTCGTGGTTTCCCGCAACAAGCGTGAGCGTCGCGGCTCCTCGCAAGGCATCCAGCCCACTGCGCACGGCGCGCGCGGCGCCCTCGCTCATCATCGAGCCGTGAATAATATCGCCGAGCAACACGATCTCCCGCGCTTGCATCGTGCGCACCGCCAACAGTAGCGTGGCGATCAGTTCGTTCGTGCTCCACGTCGGCAGCGCGCCGCCGATCACATCCTCGTAAGCAAGATGCACATCCGCCGCGACCAATGCGCGTGAATCGTGCAGCCACAACAAGCCCGGCGAAACAGCGCTCACTCCCGAAACCAACTCGACGGTGCGCGAAGCCTCGCCCGGCAATCTATTCATACATCAACGCAAAAGCCGGCGCGCCGCTCAGGTCGTAGCCTTCCGAGGCCCGTTCGCCGAGTACTTCCAGAACGCGTGAATGCAAAGCCGCAACCATATTCTCGCGATCGTCCAGCACGACCGAATCGCCGAAACTCGAGGTCAAGATGCCGAACGTAAACGGCGAGGCTGCGGCCGGATGCACGACGCGGATGTCATCACCAAGCGTTTCCAGATACGCGTTGGCGCCGGGCGCGTCGAGTACGTCTCTGGTCACAGTACGGAACGTTTCGCGCAGCAGCGGAAAATGCCGATCGACCGCATACACGCGGTCGAAGATTTTTTGCGCATTCCACGAGAGTGCATTTCGGCGCAACGTTCGTCCCCCGGCGCGCCGCAACACGAGAAGCCCGGTATTGGCGATATACCGGAAGAAGTTGCGCAGCATGTGCGACGATCGCAAACCTGCGAGCAGATCGCGATCGAAATTTTCCGCCGTCAGAAACGAACGCCACACCGCGTCGGGCAATCGCTTTCCGGCGGGAAGCGTGACGAGGAATCCGCCGTCGTCGGTCGTCAGGTTCGTGTTTGCCCGCAGGTGCAAGTACACACGCGCACCGACCACACGCGCCAACGTTTCATTGATGCGACGTCCGCAGCCCGTGTGAAAGACGGCCGTCTGCCGGCGATCCATTTTGTAAATCTCAATCACCGGCGTACGCGGCCCGGGCACCGCCGAAATCGCCGATTGTTGCGCGATATACCGCACAACGTGCGCTGCTTCGACGCCCTCCAAACCGTAGCGATGCCGCAGCCACTCGAGCGCGCGGTGCGGCGAACCGTCGCGCAAGCGCTCGACGATACCGCATCGCAAGGTATGGATTTCAGCGGCGAGCACATCCGGAATACCTTTCAAATGTGAACTCCACGTCGGCACCGTGGGCCGGCCCGCGAACGGTTCGACCATTATCCCCATCGGCGCAATCTCTTTGACTTTAAATGTCGTGCCGTTGAGCACGAAGACGTCGCCCAACGTGATCTCGTTGATGAAGCCTTCCTCGACGTGGCCGATCTGCGATCCGCCCTTGATGCGCACCGCAATGTGGTGCTCGTCGGGAATGGTGCCGACGTTTTCGAAAAACGCCGCGCACACTTCGCGTCCAAGGCCGTAAACCGCGGTGCCGTCGTAGCCCATACGCCGCACGTGCGCTTCATCAGGCCCAACGCCGCCGCCGGAGAGATACTGCGCGCAGCGCTCCAGCTGCTCGCGTTGTAGGTTTACAAACGGATACGCGCGTCGCGCGATCGTAAGCGCCTCATCGATCTCCAGCCGCCGATCGTAACAGACGCTGCCCACAAGCCACTGCGCGAGCACGTCAAGCGGCGCCTGCGGAATACGGACGTCTTCGATGACGCCCTCAGAAATGCACCGCTTTGTCGCTGCCGCTTCGATGATGTCGTCGCGATCTTGCGCGATCACCGTTCCGCGCGCAACTGCGTCGGGCCGGTGACCCGCTCGCCCAATGCGCTGTAGCGTCGGCGTCATGCCGCGCGCGCCGCCCAGAATCAGCACGCGGTCGATGAAACCGATATCGACGCCCAATTCCAAGCTCGAGCTGCACACGACGGTGCGCAAACGTCCCGCGCGCAGCGCTGCTTCGACGTGGTGACGCACGCTGCGTTCGAGCGCGCTGTGGTGAACGCCGATGCGCGCGTCGTACTGCTTCTCGCGCTGACGATCGGCGTCGAGCGTTTCGACGGTCTTTGCTTCGAAATGCTGCGTCATCGCATGTGCGACGCGTTCAGCCTGGCTGCGCACGTTCGTAAAGACCAGTGTCGTGCGCTCGTGTTCGCTCAGCTCCGCGGCGGCCTGCGCAACCTTAGCCAGCGGCGCCATCGCGCCGCCGAACGGTGCGACAACGTCAATGGCGATCGATCGTAAACCACGCGCATCGACCACCTCGCACTCTCGCTCGCTACCGACGAGAAACTTCGAGACTTCCTCGAGCGGACTTATCGTTGCCGAAAGCCCGATGCGGTTGAATCCATCCGGACACAGCTGTTCCAACGATTCCAGCAACAACGAGAGCTGCGCGCCGCGTTTGTTGCCTGCAAGCGCGTGAACTTCGTCGACGATCACCGTCTCCAGATCACGCAGCGTCTTGCGGTACGACTCCATGGCTAGCATCACTGCGAGGGACTCAGGCGTCGTGACCAAAATGTGCGGCGGACGCGAGAGCATCAGCCGCCGTTCTTCGCTGGGCGTATCGCCGGTGCGCACACCGGTACGCAGGAACCTCTCGCGGATGCGGCCGCGGCGCATCGTAGCACGCTCGGTATTCGGACGTTCCAGCAAGTGCATCTCGCGCATGGGGCGGCGAACGTTGTGCTCGACGTCATAGCCCAGCGCGCGCAGCGGCGAAATGTAGAGCGCATACGTGCGCGGGTGCAGACGATCTTCGTCGCGCCGGTACGCCAGGCGCGAGATCACCGGCAAAAATGCAGCCAGCGTTTTTCCGGTGCCGGTCGGCGAGCAAATCAAAACGTTGCGGCGCTCGAGTGCCGGCGGCAGTGCGCGCTGCTGCGGCGGCGTTGGCGCGCGCAGTTGCGAATCGCACCAAGCGGCGACGTCGGGATGCAGGCGCGCGAAGATTTCATCCACGGATACGAACACTTGTTCGCAAACAAAACAGAGCGTTCCGCTTGGAACGCCCTGTCTTCCAGACGAAATTTTACCGGCTAGTGATTTTGCGCGAGCGAATCCGAGGCCAGTGTGAACGTCATCTTCTGATCGATGGTCTCGTAATTCCCCTGTCCGGTGTTGCGGCGAGTGGTCGTGTTTTCGCTCATGCCCGTCGGCACGCTCGCCTTGACGTTGTAGGTGATGTGTCCCATGGTGGACGCGTTGTACCCGTTTACGCCTTGCACGTCGAGCACGCGTTGGAACGAAATGGCGTCCGTGTCGCCGGTGCGGCTATCGATGGTATAGTCGTTCGTCTCGTTGCCGCCTGAGGCATCGGACGATGTGCGCCAATGGTGTTTGGCATCGATCATCGCATCGTTCACGAAGTCTTTTCCGAGAACGCGCAGCAGCGAATATTCTTCCTCGTTCGGCATGCCGCGCGTTGTGTCGCAAATCACCGACCCTGTCGTTCCGTACGTAACGCACATGGTTGGAGCACTGCTGCGCGAACCGCGCCCGCTCTCGCTGATGCGCACGACCAGGCCGCTATCAGGCTGCACCGCAAGCACGTCGGCAACGATGGACCCGGAATCGCTGTTTCCGCCACGAGTCTCGGTGGCGCCGGTACCGAAGCTGTGCAGCGTGAGCTCCGACGAGATCGTCACCGTGAAATCATAGACTAAATGGCGCATCGGTTTGGGATCGTCGGCGCGCGCAATGGACGCGGCGGCAAATACAAAAACCGCCGTCAAGAAGGCGTAGCGAGCGTGTTTCATGGTGCTAAATTGGCGGTGCGGTGGGCGCTTGCCTTGTGCTAGGCGCGCACGTCGATCGCGGTTCCCAGGCCGATGGAGCCGAACAGTTCGGCCATCGCGGTCTTATCGAGGTTCTGGACCGAGCGCAGCACATCAACGCCGATCTGGGCGTTAACCGCGGATGACGAAAGGTCCGAACTCAGAGATAAGGCGTCCACAAGACCTCCATGCTGCGAAACCTGTCTTCGGGTTATCGGTAGTAAAGGGCATGTTCAACACCTATCTTCGCCTGGTCATCATCGCTGCGGTGGTCCTCGTCGCGCTGGGAATCGTGGCGTTCATCATCCCGCTGTTGATCAAGGCGGCGATACTGGCGGCCGTCGTGTTTGCCATCCTCTTCCTTATAAATCTGTTCCGCCGCCGCTGCCAGAAGACGGGGGCCGGCTCAACTTACTTAAGGTAAGAACCGCGCCAGTACATCGGCGAGCGCCTCAGCTTCTTCCAGCATCGGCACGTGGGCGCTGGCGCCCATGATGTACAGATCCGCCTGCGGAAACGTCGCCCGCGTCTCCTCGGCCTCTGCCACCGGAGCGATTTGGTCGTGCCGCCCGGCCACGATGAGGACCGGCAGGTCAAGGTCGGCGGCGATGTCGCTCGAGTCTGGGCGCTGGGCCATCCCCCGCAGTAAGCCGGCCAGGCCGGCGGGCTTGTACCGGTTGCAAAGCTCGCGCGCAAAACCTACGGCGCCATCGTTGTTTTCCAGCGATTGCGGCGCAAAAAGCCTTGTAATATAAGCGTTTTCAACGGCTTGCGCATTTCCGTCGCGCTCGGATTGCTGCGCTAAGATCTCGCGATTGTTTGCGATCTCTTTTGTATCGGATCGCAGCTTGCTGCACACGAGTGCGAGCTTGTTCACGCGTTCGGTGTACATGCGCGCGAACGCCATCGCGATGTATCCGCCCATCGAGTGACCGACGATCGAGGTGCGCTCGATCTGCATCGCATCCAGGATCGCGGCAAGATCGCCGGCGAGCGTTTCCATCAAATACGGACCGCTCGGCGCACTGGATGCACCCGCGCCGCGAACATCGGGACAGATCACCAGCGCGCGATCTTCCAGCCGCGCAGCCTGAACGTTCCAGATCTCTTTCGAGAGCGGAAAGCCGTGCAACAACACGACTGCGTCGCCCGATCCGCCGACTGCAATATCCAAATTTACGCCATCAACTGTTACGCGCATCATCCTCGATCCGGAGCTGTGAAACTCAAAATTTGCGTTCACGCCCGTAATTGTGTATAACATAGTCAACAACCCTGGTCGCTTGTTGACCAGAGAAAGGATGACTCCAACTACATGGCAGTCAAACGCGCAAAGAAAGCGGCTGCGAAGAAGAGCACCGCACGTAAAGCGGGCGCACGCAAGAGCACCGCACGTAAAGCGACGACGACGCGTCGCAAAGCTGCTCGCAAGGGCGGACGCAAAAAAGCTACCGGACGTAAAAAGACCACGGGTCGCAAGAAAGCCGGCGGACGTAAAAAGGCCGCAGGACGCAAGAAGACCGGAGCTCGCAAAACGGCCGGCCGCAAGAAGACGGCTCGCAAAGCCACCACTCGTCGCAAGACCACTCGCCGGAAGAAAGCTGCAGCAGCAGCCTAATATCACTCTTCCGGTTTTTTTATGCGCGCCGCTCGCGGCGCGCTTTTTTTTTACACCAAGGAGGTAGCGTGCTGAGTCTTCGTCAGGTTAGCAAGGTCGTTGTTATGGCCGCCATGGTCGGCGTAGGAAGCCGGCCGGCAGCGATGGCGCAGTACTCCAAGACTTTTGACGCGTGCATGGCACGCGCGATGACACAGCTCAGCATGCATAAGTGCGCGGATACTGAATTGGCGCGCGCCAACTACGAATGGCAGGAACGCTACAAGCGGGCCTTGCTGCTTTCTACCCCCATCAGCGGAGCTACCGACGCTTTGAAAAAATCCGAACGCGTATGGAATTCGTACCGGGAGGCGTATCTGCGCGCGCTGCACTCGCGGGGCGAATACGCGTACGGCACAATGGGGCGGACCGAATCACAGATGGTGCTGGCGAAATTGACGATTCAGCACGTAAAGGATCTGGACGACCTGATTAGCCGGTACCGCCAGGCGCTAGCGAACGCTATACCGTCTGCAAGATTGGGTGGCGGAACCAGCCCCAGATCGTGATGGCCGCCGCGAAGCCGCCCACGAGCCAGAACGCGTGATGCAAGTTGATCACCGAGGCGATGGATCCGACAATCAGCGCGCCGCCGGGAACAAGTCCGAGCGCGACCATTGAGTACACCGCAATGGCACGTCCGCGCACGTCGTCGGGCGAAAGCGTTTGGATCAATGTGTTTGAGGCGCCCAGGAACGTCATCGTTGCCGTGCCGATCGCGAACAGCACCGGCAGCGATATCCAGAGATTCCAGATATAGCCCAGCGAAAAAACGCCGAGACTCATGATGAGGGCCGAGACTGCCCATATAACGCCGCGCCGCTCGCGCGTTCCTAAATACGCGGTAACAAGCGCGCCGGCAAATCCGCCGACGCCGGTTGCCGCAATCGCGATGCCGAGGCCCTTTGCCGTGACGTGCAACGTATTGACCATAAACGCCGGCAGCAGCACGCTGTATGGACGCACCAGCAGCGCCGTCACGATAAACAGAATGATCACCCAACCCAAAATTTTATGCGAAAGCAAAAACCGCAAGCCCTGAGCGATGGACGGTAAGAACGGTTCCCGCCGGCTCGTGCTCGCAGGCGCGGGTGCCATGAAGATCAGCGCGACGACGACAGCCAGCGTCGCAATCGCGTTCACGTAAAACGCACCGGCAATGCTCCACGACGAAATCAGCACGCCAGCTGCCGCCGGCCCGACAACCGCCGGTGCATTGAATGCAACAGAGTTCAGACCGATCGCATTGCCGATATATTCGCGCGGCACCATTAGCGGCACCCAGCTTTGTCGCGCGGGTGCATCGAACGATTGCGCTGCGGCGGATGCGGCGTTGATCAGCAGCAAGCCCAAGATGTTCATCCATCCCAGTGACGTGAAGATCGCAAGGATGAGCGCAATGAGCGAGAGTGCGAAGTTCGTAAAAAACAGCGTCTGCCTGCGTGGTCGCGTATCGGCAATGAGGCCGGCAACCGGCGAGAGCACGAGCACCGGAACGGCGCGCGCCAATCCCTGAAAACCCAGGTACAGCGATGCCGTGTGCACATTGCCGGCAAGTTTGGCGATGAAGTAGCCGGTTGCGGTGATCTGCATCCACGTGCCCAGGTTCGATACGAGCAACCCAAGCCACAAAAGACGGAAGTCTTTGAATTGCAGCGATGAAAAAATCGTGACCTGCGAAGGAGCTGGGCGGCGTTCGATCATCGCGCGCGCACGGCCGCAACGATCACGTGCGCGGCAGCCTGCGGGCTGATTTCCGAAACGTCGATGGTCAAGTCGTAATTTCGCGCATCCGTCCACCGGACGGCATAATGTGTTTCGATGTAATCGGCACGCGCCCGATCGATGCGCGCAACTTCGGCCTCGGCAATCTCGCGCTGGACGTTATGCCCTTCGGCGATATGCGTGATGCGCCAATCGCGCGGCGCATGCATGAAGACGCGCAGCACGTCGTGCCGCCGGCCCAGCAGAAAACCCGCACCGCGACCGATGATAACGACGTCGCCCTGACGCGCGAAGTCGCGAACGGCTTCCTGCACTTCGCGCAGCAGCTCTTTACTGAAATCCACCGCAGGAGCTGCAGCCGTTTCAGGCGTGCCCGCTTCCAGCGCGCGCAGCATTCGGCCGCCCACCGAGTCAAGCGCGTTCTCCGCCGACTCGACGACTTGCGGCGAGGTCTGTAGCCGTTTGGCGACGACGACCGGCAGCTGCTCGTCGATGTAGTCGTAGCCGAGCTGCTCGGCGACGATATGCGCAACGGCGATTGCGCCACTGCCGTAGAGATTGGAAATGGTGACGATCACAGGGTCATCATTCCCTCCGAGGGTCCGCTCAGGCCTCGCGGAACATGACGCCCCATGGCCATCATCCGCGCACAAGGGCTGCGAAAGGTCTTTCGTACGGTCAAACGCAGACCGGGCGCAGCGGGCGCGTTGCGCACGCTCTTTTCGCGCGAGTATGAAGAAAAAGTGGCAGTCGGCGGTATCGACATGTCGCTGGAAGCGGGCGAGCTGGTCGGGTACATCGGGCCGAACGGCGCCGGAAAATCGACGACCATCAAGATGCTCACCGGCATTCTCGTGCCGACATCCGGCACGCTCGAAGTCGCGGGAATCGTTCCGTCCGCGCAGCGCCGGCAAAATGCGCGCAACATCGGCGTGGTGTTCGGCCAGCGCAGCCAGCTGTATTGGGACTTGCCGCTGATCGAGTCGTTCGAACTTTTGCGGGCGATCTATAACGTGCCGGACGCCCAATATAAGGAAAATATGCGCGCGTTCACCGAGATGCTGGAAATGGATCCGTTTTTGCGCACGCCGGTTCGACAGCTCTCGCTCGGCCAGCGCATGCGCGGCGATTTTGCCGCCGCGATGCTGCACAATCCCCGTATCGTGTATTTGGATGAGCCGACCATCGGCCTGGACGTCATCGCAAAGGAAGCGATTCGCGCATTCGTGCAGCACATCAACACCGAACGCGGCACGACGGTCATCCTGACAACGCACGACCTGGCTGACGTGGAGCGGCTCAGCCGGCGGATCGTGATCATCGACGACGGCCGGATCATTTACGACGGCGGCATCGAGCGCATCAAAGAGCAGTACGGGACCCATCGCACGCTGGTGGTCACGCTGACCGCACCGCACGACAATCCGGTGCTCGACGGCGCCGAGATCGTTTCGAACGAACGCGGCGTGGTTCGTTACAGTTTCGACCGGCGGCGCATGCGCGCCGATCAGCTGATTCGCCAGGCGATGGACCGGTACGACCTGCGCGACGTCAGCATCGAAGAGCCCGAGCTGGAATCGATCATTCGACGCATTTACACGGAAGGTTACGAACAGGAGAAAACAACGGTATGATCATCTCGAGCGGCGCCAAGAAACCAAATGTGCACGCCGGTGCGTTCATCGCGCCGAACGCGGTTATTAGTGGCGACGTGACGATCGAGGAAGGTTGCGCCGTGTTGTACGGTGCGGTCATTACGGCCGAAGGCGCGCCGATTGTCGTCGGCGCCAACTCCGTCGTCATGGAAAACGCCGTGCTCAAATCCAGCGGCGGCAGCGTCATGTCGTTTCCGCTCACCGTTGGCGAGAGCTGCATCATCGGTCCAGGCGCGTACGTCGTCGGTGCAACGCTCGAACCTGGCTGCTTTATCGCCGCGGGTGCCAAAGTATTCAACGGCGCGCACATCGGCGAACAAACCAGCGTCGCTCTTGGCGGCATCGTGCACGTCAACACGAAGGTCCAGAGCGGGCAGCACGTGCCGATGCAGCATATCGCGTTTGGCGATCCCGCCACCGTGCATCCGCCGCGTGAGGCGCCCGAAATTCACAAGCAGATGAATTTCTTCCAAGACGTGTTTAATTTGGAAAATTCGCCCGAAGTGCGTTCGCAGGCGGCGGAAGCGTACTCGAAATTTCTACGAAAGGCGCATGCGCAAGACGCCGTCATTCCCGATGCGCCAAAGAAGCCGGCACCGAAAGCTGCGCCACGAAAAACCGCTGAGGAGCCGCCGCCGGCGCAGAACGTTGAGGTTGAGAAAGTCGTCGACGTGATGTTTGTGGAGCTCGAAGAAGCGCGGCTGCGCCGCGAAGCCGCGATCGCGCGGGAGAAAAAGGGACGGAAGTAGCGCTCCGGCCGTACATCGAGTTTGCGCGCAAAGCCTTCGCGCGCGAAGCAACGTACCGCCTCGAAGTCTTCACCGAAGTCGGCTCGCTCGTTATCCGAGTCTATTTGTTGCGCTCGCTCTGGACTGCGCTGTACGCACAAAACGCCGCGCCAGTCAATCTGCCGCTGCACGCGATGATTACCTACGCCACGGTGGCGATGCTGATGTCCCTGATCTTGGAAGTGGACGGCACGCGCCTGATTCGCGAAAAACTGCGCGAAGGCACGATCGCCACCGACCTGATGAAGCCGATTGTCGTGCCTTTCTACTTCTTTAGCGACGGCGTCGGCCAAACGGCACTGCATGCGCTGCTGGTGATACCGTCCGTGCTGTTCGCCCTGCTGCTCGTGCACATCGACCTGCCGCCGGCGCCGGTCTTCGGTGTGTTTCTCCTGACGTTTTTCTTGGGCTATCTCGTCAACTTCTTCGTGAATTTTCTGATGAATGCGGTCGCGTTCTGGACGCTGGAAACGTTTGCCGTGCAGCTTATCGTGCGATGGGTTTCGGACTTGCTCAGCGGGCAACTCATCCCGCTCATGTTCTTTCCGGGCATCCTAGGCCGCATCGTGTACGCATTGCCGTTTGCCGCGATTTATTCAACGCCGCTGCTTATCTACGTACAGGTCATCCACCCACAGGACTACGGCCGGTATATCAGCGCGCAGCTCCTGTGGTTAGCATTGTTCTCGTTTTTGTCGTACTTTGTGTGGAACGCCGCAGCGCGGCGCGTCGTCGTACAGGGGGGTTAAACGACGCACGCATGTCCGGTGTGCGAAATAGTCGCCAGAACTGCCATTTAGGCAAAAGGAGCCTTTTCAGTCGGGCGCATACCGCGTACGCTGGTGAAGGAAACGTCTACTGGAGGCTAAGCGATGAACCGACGGCACGCAACAGCTCTTATAGGAATTTCGACCGCCGCCGTTCTCGGGCCATCTCGCGCATGGAGCCAGGATGCCGGCAAAGCTAACAGCAGCCCGTTAGTAGGCAGTTGGCAGTTAATCGCCCTTGAAGACCATCGCGTACCGAACCCATCGTTTGCATTCGGGCGAGGCTCACGTGGCGTAATTATGTATACGCCAACCGGCTACATGGCTGTGCAGATTTGGCGCACACCGCAGCCGGCATTTGCGGCTGGATACGACAAAGCAAATTTACAACAACTAAAAGCGGTGTATGAAGCATTCTATGCGTACAACGGTAAGTATGACGTCGACATGAGCAACCGCATCGTTACGCATCGTATTGAGGCGAGCTTACGTCCTGAGGAGATCGGTAAACATTACGAGCGTGCGTTCGAGGTGTCGGCAGATCGGCTCACGCTAACTCCTATGCGCGAGGGGAAGCGACAACCGGCGCATCTTACTTTTCAACGGGTTACGCCGCGAGGTGCAGAGTGAAACGAGCGCTTCTTTTCGGTCTTTGCGCGCTGTTCGTACTCACAACCGCGCGAGCAGAAGCACGCGTTGCTCATTTTGAACTGATATCACATTCGCAGGTTGCGTACGGCTACGAGCGCATTATCGGAAAACTGCACCTCGCCGAACGTCCTGGAACCGCTGCAAACTCTCGCATCGTCGATCTCGGGCTCGCACCGGTAAACGGCAATGGTGAAGTAGAGGCTACAGCCGACGTCGAGATTATTCGGCCGAACGAACTGTCAGCGGCGAATGGCTCGGTCATCGTTGAGATAAATAATCGCGGCGGTAAGGGAATGGTTTCGCATTTGAATGAGGCGCGGCCGGGCAGCGATCCCGCATCGCCGCAGTTTTGGGGCGACGGATTTCTTGAACGGCACGGGTTCACGATGATGTGGGTCGGATGGCAGTGGGACGTGCCCAAAACCCGGGGATTGATGGGCCTTGAGGCGCCGGTCGTTCACGATCGCGGCCGAACTATCACTGGCATGATTCATAGCGATTTTCTCGTAGATGAGACGGTTGCCACGCACGAGATCGGGCATCGTGGCCACACACCTTATCCGGTCGCCGATGAGAACGAATCGGCGAACGTTTTAACGGAACGAGATGATCTGCTCGCGCCTCGCCGCATCATTTCGCGTTCGAAATGGCATTTCGTGAACAACGATCACGACATCGCTCTCGACGGCAATTTCAAACCGGGTAAAATTTACGAACTCGTCTATCGGGCAAAAGATCCGGTGGTCACGGGTCTTGGATTTGCCGCCGAACGCGACGCGGTGGCGTGGCTGAAGCACGATCCCGCGGCACCGGTTCACGTTTCACGAGCATACGGCTACGGCATTTCACAGTCGGCCCGGTTTTTGCGGCAATTTCTCTACCAAGGGTTTAATGCCGATGAAGATGGCCGGACGGTTTTTGATGGGTTGATCCCGAT
>CAZERJ010000047.1:0-20161 GCA_964514445.1 uncultured bacterium
CCGGGGGTGTTTTCGCATTGGATGGACCCTTCTCGGCTAAGCCGAAAGTGTCCACGAAACCGGATCAGCTCCAATCATCGTTTTGGGCCTCGGCTGATGCCTGCGCAAAACCGATCGCGTATCCGCACGTCCGAACCGTATTGGCGACCGTATTCCAGTATTTGCGAAACGCGTAACGACGATCGGCATTCTGGTCGACAACTGGGGCAGGCGATGAGTACATGATTGATGTGCCGTTATCAGTAGCCTTGGATGAGCTAGAACCGCCGTCAACCATTGCGCCGGACACTTTAACTACGCCAATAGTCAACGCGACAAGGAATCCACACCCCAAAAGAATCGCATTTCTATCGGACGTCTTGTCCGTCTTAGCCGCCGGATCCACTAATGGATCGGTTTCCCCCGCAACGAAGCTCATGTGTCTGAGCGGAGGCTCCAAATCCAGGTTGCGGAAAGCTTTGAAATGCGGGTGGTCGCCTTGGATGCCCGAATCGATCACCGCCCAAACGATTTCGCGTCCGGTCGCATTGAACTCACGTTGGGCTGCGTCCGCGTTTACGGTGCGCACCGAAACCGTCGTCAGCGGGCCGATCGCCGGCGAGTCCCATATTCTAAAGATCGCGCCTCGTTAGCGATTCTCGTTTGTGCCGGCGCGGCGCGAGCGTTCTCATTGTAGGGAGCGCGCATCACCACATTGGTAGGCAAAAACACTGGTTCCCGCCGAAACGCTGGCGAGTAGACCGTTAATGCCGCGGAGCGTTCGCGGCGATGCTGGCGCTCAGTTCACGAATCTAGAAGCGAATGCGCCGCTCGGCTTTTCGGCCTTTTTGAGCTAGCCAAAAAGGGTCGAAACGCGAATGCGAGCAATGGCTCAAATGCTCAGCAGCGAGCATTCTTGACAGAGGGGCGAAGCATGAAATCGAAAGCCAGCACTGCGGCCGTCATTGCCGCAGCGTTGCTGATGTCCGCGTGTGGCGGCGGTTCGAAGGCGCCGCTTCGGACAATGCCGAGCGGTACGGGATACCGTACGGCAGCGGCCACTCATCCGTTTCCATCAATGGCAAACCCCACCGACCCGGTTCCCGGGCAGGGCTCTGGCGGCAGCGCCGGGCCGTTCTCTTCGGCGCCGCAAAACGCCGACATTCCGTCGAATTGGAACGCAAACCATACGCCTCCGGATGAACGAGATCACGTGGTGCTGGACGCACAGCAGCTCCGCGTGTCGCCCGCGCAGGTCATCCAAAGCCAGGACGCATCGTTTGGCGACGCCAACGCCCCCTCTTCTCCATCGTCGCAGGTGCGTTCGACTCTGAGCGCGGCGCGCCGGACGATGAACATTTCGCCGACGAACAGCTTTACGGGCAACGGCGACCAGGATCTTCCGGGAGCGACAAACGGTACGTACATTCTCGCGGGAAACAGCAGCGGCGCCTTTTACGTCTACACGATGACCGGCGCCGTCAGCAAGCAGTTCACCTACTCGCAGCTATACTGCGGGACGAACCCGCTGCCGATATGCTCCGCCGGCGGTTTCGCCGGCGACAACCGCATCATCTACGATAACGGTTCGAGTCGGTGGGCGACGACGGCGCTGTGGGTGTACGGCAACAACACCGTCGCGACGGTCGTGCTGGCCGTCTCGAAGTCGAGCGATCCGACCGGCGCGTGGTCTACCTACCAGTTTCCCGCGTGCGGAAGCACTGACACCGTCGACAAGAGCGACCAGCCGCATATCGGTTTCAACAACCAGTGGATCGCCGTGACGTCGGCGTGCAACTCCGGAAATCCCGGCCTGGCCGTGTTCGACAAGGCGAATCTGTACGCCGGCGGCGCGCTGACGCTCAACACGAATTGGTTCGAATTCAACGACCCGGTCCAAAACGGCAACCGCGACAATCCGGTTCTGACGTATGGACCGACGGTCAACAATCGGGAGTATTTGACCGCTTCGATCACGAGCGGCGGCTACGCGGCGGTTTTGTATTCGCACATCGAAGGTTCGACGGACGCTCCAGTGTTCTACTCGGGCACCGATCAAGTCACGACGAGTTTCCCCGCCTCAGGCGCCCCGTCGACCGTCGACGCTCCCAATTGCGCGGGGTGCATGACGGCGTCGTGGCCGAAGGGGTGGATGCATTCGTCGGGCGTATGGACCTTCACCGACGGGCACGCCTACATCATGTCGACAGCGGTGTTCAACGACGCCGCGTACTCGAACGCGTCGCAGATCGTGAACGTCGCCATTTCCGACGCGGGCGCGGCGACGGCTATGAACATCTACGGCGGCACGGGATGGGGCGCCATGTCGTCGGAAATCACGATGCCGCTCGTTACCACTCTCACGTACAACCGCGCACTTGTGGCGTACGACGCCAGCGATTCGTCGTTCTATCCGGGCGTCATGGCGGCGCAATGGAACGTTGACTTGAACACGATCGAGTTCAATACGGCATTGGCGCAAGGCTCGTTCGTGCCCAGTGCCGCCGACGCCGGACGTTGGGTCGACTGGATCGACGCCTTCACTCCAATACCGGGAAGCTCGCAAATGGTGCTCGGGGCGCACATAGCGCAAGCCTCCGCCGGCGACACGCAACGCTCGGATTATTGGACGACGGTTTCGATATCCGCAACGCCGACGCCGCAACCGACTCCACGCCCGGCGCCCTCACCGACTTGCAAGCTGAGTTGCCTGTGACACAGGAACACGACAGAGAGCGGGACGGAGCCCCGCTCTCTTTTTCGTGCGGAACGGACGCTACGTCGAAACGGAGCCGATCATGATTGGCGGAATGCACTGATAGTTCGCGTCCGCGATCTGAATCTGATACGTCGCGCCGGGCGCCAAAGCCGGCATTGTTGAGACCGCGTAGGTGGTGTACCCGCCCACAGGGAGCGTGGATCCTGCCGGCGGCTGCGACGACGTCATCGTGAACGCGCCGCCGTTGACGACGGTGCCGTTTGCCGCAATGAGCCTCGGGTAGAACTGCGGCACGACGGAGTTCACCGGGTCACCATTGCGGACGCTCACCCAGAGTGTTCCGAAGCTCCCTGAGACGCTGGATTGATTCGCCGGATACTCGAGGCCGAACGCCGGCGTGGGCGGTTCGCAAACGTTCACGTTCACCGAAACCGTCGCTGAATCGCCCTGCGAATCCTTGACCGCCACGGCCGCCGTACCCCCCGCGACGGGCGTCACTACGAACGACGACCCCGACACAGTCGAGAGCGCCACGATCGATGGCTTGTCGGTAGAGACCGTGTATCCGCCGCTGCCGCCGGAAACCGCGATCGAGGTGCTTTGCCCGCTGTTTCCGGTGTACGTGGCGGACGACGGCGATGCCGATATGGCTTGCTGGCCGGCGTTGCCGACGGCCGCGCCGTTGCCGCCTCCGCACGCGTCGAGCGCCGTGGCAAGAACGACTCCGAGTGACCATGTCTTCATAAGGCTTCCTCCCCCGCGTTAGCCAATATTGGTTAGTGCGAATTATACAGGACGACGAGCGTTCCCCGCTAGGAAGGCTATGGCCCCGGCAACTAGGCCGCTACGCCCCGTCGCGGTACCTCAGGAGATCCCAATGCCGAGATTTCATTTTGCGTGCTGCGTGCTGCTTGCGAGCGCCGTGCAAGCCTGCTCCGCGCCCGCCGTCGTCGCCCAACGCCGCGCAAGTTCTCACTCCATGCGCCGCATCGGCGCAAGCGCGTCAATCGCCTGGCCCGCCCGGTGGACGACGTTCCAGTTTTCAAGCACGCATAACGCCGTGCTCGCACATCCCGCGATCGCCGCTCGCTGGAACATCCAGTTGCCGGACAAGACGAACGGCGGTATGGCGCTGTGGAAGGGGCTGCTCGTCACGGACAACTTCGACGGCTCGGTCTATGCGGTGGACGCGCGCACCGGCGCCTTGCGCTGGAAGACGCTGGTCGACAACGTGGTCATGAGCACTCCGGTCGTAGCGGACGGCATCACGGTAGTCGGTTCAGGCCGCGACGGGTGGCTCAATCCGCAAGCCGGCGATCCCGAGCGCCAGATTTGGGGCCGGCCGCAGGGTGATGCGGTGTACGGCATTTCCGCCCGCGATGGTCGACCGCTTTGGACGTTTCGCACGGTCGGCGACGACATGGCGTCGCCCGCAATCGCGAACCGCACGGTCGTGTTCGCCAACGGCGACCTTCACGCGTACGGCCTGGATCTGCGCACGGGGGCACTGAAGTGGCGCACGCCGCTGAATGGAGTGGCAAGCATGGATTCGGCGACGGTGGACGGCGACGACGCGTTCATCGGCGTTTGCCGCGCGGCGCCGCACAAGTGCGAGACTGACGCGCTGGACTTGTCCACCGGCCGCATCCTTTGGCGCAACGCAATCGGCAGCGCCGACGCCTCGGCGGCCGTAGCGTACGGCGAAGTGTTCACGACCATGTTGAACCTCTCCGCACCGGGCGCGTTCAATCAGGGCGGAACGTCTACCGTCGCGGCGATCGACGAAGCCACCGGCAAAACGCGTTGGTCGTGGACCAGCGCGGCCGGTCCATGCACGTTCGTGGGATCCGGCGAGCATGAGATCGCCGGAACGATAAGCGACGGGCTCTTCATCGATTCGATCGGGTGCGGATCGGAGGTGGACGCGTTCGATGCGCGCACGGGCAGGCTTGTGTGGCGTCGTCCGACGTGGGCGCACGTCAAGATGAGCGCGGTCGCGTACCGCGGCAAAGTGTATTTCGGCGATACGAATGGCGTCCTCTATGCGCTGGACGAACGAACCGGCAGGATCATCCGCACGGTGTCGTTCGACCAGATGTTCACGACAGCTCCGTTCGTAATCGTCGGATCCACGCTGTTCGCGGCCTGCTCGAGCGAGATCTACGCCTTTCCCCTCGCCGCCGGAATCAGTCCTCTGGAGGTTGCACGGCACGACATCTACAACGACCGCCCGACCGTCAACGATGCCCGAGCGTTGCGGTCATCGTACCCAGCACGCTAACGCCAACGTGCCGCTGGGCTCTTCTCCCAAGTTCTTACTCCGCGGATAACCGGAAAATCGCGGCGAACACTCACCGATAGGAGGTTCGCTCGTGCGCAAGTCCCGCACTGGCTGCCGCATGAAGGACTTCGACCCTTACGAATACGTTGGTGTAATCGCGCCGGGAGCCGTAATCGCGATCGGTCTCTTCGTGCAGTGGCCAGCAGCAAAGCAAGTTCTGCTGGCAAAGGAGTTCTCGCTCGGAGAATTCGGCATCTTTTTGATCTTCGCTTTTATAATAGGCCATCTCGTGCAAGCGCTTGGGAACGGAATAGAACGCCTCTTCTTCGCACCTGTTGGCGGAATGCCAACAAACTGGATGCTGCGCGAGTCGTGTGCTCTTATTTCGCCATCACAGCGGGACCGGGTTTTTAGTAAGATCTCTCTTGCGCAAAATCAAACGATCGAGCCGCAGGTCATTTCCAAATCGCACTGGTATGCGCTAACGCGCGAAATATACGCACTAGTTGCGGCGGCGGCTACGCTTGAATGCGAACTGCTCGCTCGACATCGATTCAAGTCTCAACGAGAAGCAGCGCTCGCAATATTCCGGTTTATCGAAGCGTTTTATAACCCACGCCGCCGGCATACGTCGATCGGCAATATGTCGCCGGTACGATTTGAAGAACAATACTGGAAACGGATGACTCAAGCCGCCTGATGTCTAAACCGCAACAGTCCACCAAACCGGATCAGCTCCAATGTAACGATTCGCCGTACTTACTGCATGAGCTAGGGCGACAGCGGTGTCACATCGTTCGCGATGCATCTGCTTTGTTAAAGTAAGAAACCAGCAAAGTGGCGTTGCGTTCCAACGCCTTCACGCGTCATTGCGGCGTTTGCAACAGAGTTGAACGTCCGCGCATCGGCGGCGGGACATAGACTAATGTCACCCCCGTGCATGCATGTAGAGCGCTTGTGCATGCACCTGTGCCGTTAAGCAGGCAAGGAGCGAATAATCCTCGTCGCGGGTAGACATTTGGGTAGACATCGCGCGATTCGCAACGAAAAAGCCGCGTAAACACGCAGCTGTATTGGTAGCGCCAACGGGAATCGAACCCGTCTTTCCGCCTTGAAAGGGCAGTGTCCTAACCGATAGACGATGGCGCCATGGACACGAAACTTAGTTCAACACGGGATTAAGCGGACTGTCAACCACTTCCCCCGGCTGGACGCCCGGCATGAAGGCCTCCCAGTCCAGCACGTGCTGGCGGCGCGCCGGCTGCGTCAGGCGGATACCGTCCGCCATGTAGATCACGGTCATCGCCGCGCGTGGCTGCGCCGAGCGGTTGGCGCCGGTGTGATGGAACGTCCAGCCCGAGTGAAAGCTCACGTCGCCTAGCGCAAACGGCCGCTCCACGTCGCGGAACCGGCCGCTTTCGAGCGCCTTGCGCAAGCTGCGTTCGCTTTCGTCGCTGATCTCCAAGTCTCGCCCGAACGTCATTCGGTGGCTGCCGGCCGCAAATGCGAGCGGCCCCATCTCGAGCGGCGTCTCTTGCAGCGGCACCCATGCGGTGATCGTTCTGTCGCTTGAAAGCGGCCAGTAAAACTGATCCGCGTGCCATGGCGTAATACCGCCGCCGGCTTCTTTGTAGAGCGCCTGATCGTGATACAAGCGCACACGCTCTACGCCAAGCAGCTGCGCCGCGATCGAAGCAAGCCGTTTTCCGAACACGAATTCGCGCGCAACGTCGTTCGTGCGCCACAAATTCGTAACTTGCAAAAACGCCTTGTGATACGTGTCGCGCTCTTCAATCGGCGCGGTTGTTGTATTGCGGCGCACAACTTCGGCGGAAAGATGCTCGCGATAGTACGTAAGCACGCCGGGATCCAGAACAGCCGCAAGATGCACGAAACCATCGCGATCGTAAGCCGCGCGAGCGGCCGTATCAACCGCGAATGGTTCGTCGATTATCTTCCGGCGGGAGCTTGCGGCGCCATGATCAGGTGCGTGATTTGCGCCTTCGCCGGCGATGCGTTCGTCACGACCGCCGTCATCAATTTCGTGCCCTTCGCGTCGGTTATCGACAGCGTTCCCGTGCCGTTCTTTTTCAGCTTCGTCCACTTGATTGCAATTTGGTTGGCATGCCCGCGCATCTTGCCGGTGATATCGACGTTTTTGTTCGGCCATTGAAGCGAAGTGACGGGCGTGCCGTTTGCCCAGATCTCAAAAAGCACGCCGTTATCCGCATACGAATGCGCGAAGAACTTCGAGCCGGGCGCTTTTGTCAGCGGCTGCTCGGGCGCTTGTGTTGAATTTCCCACGGATGCCGGCGTGGGCAGCGCCGGGGTTTGTCCGGAAGCGGCGCCATTTCCCGCGCCTTGACACCCCGCGAAGATCGCTGCTGTGAGCAGCAACGGCAAACGCAACGTCGGAAGTGTATGCATGCTTGCAGTCTTTCCGAAACTGTTGCGGCTTCAAACAGCTGTAGTGGGCCCGGTAGGATTCGAACCTACGCGCAACCAGTTATGAGCCGGCCGCTCTACCGCTGAGCTACGGGCCCCGGCATGCAGGCGTATTCACACCACGGGCCGGTCTCTCCCGTATGGGTATGAGGCGGCAATGGATCGCGACAAATTAGCAATCGGCCTTGGATGGTTCAGCGTCGGCCTGGGTCTGCTCGAAGGACTTGTTCCGTCCGCAATATCTACGCTCACCGGAACGCAGCAAAATACCGTGGTAACGCAAGGTCTCGGCGTACGGGAACTCGCGAGCGGCGTTGGCATCTTAGCGCAGGAAAAGGAGCGTAAACGCTGGCTGTGGTCACGTGTCGCCGGCGATGCGATGGACCTCGCGCTGCTCGGACGCGCATTGCTCGCCAAACAAAACGACAAGACGAAAGTCACCATGGCGATGGCGGCAGTTGCCGGTGTCGCGGTTTTGGATGTGATCGCGGCGTCGAGCTAGTCGCCCGTCGCGACGATTCCCACCGATTCCATCATCAGCACCACCGATTTCTTCGGCGAGCGCGGACGATGCATCACGCCCTTGGGTACCGTGCATCCCTGGTGCACGCCCAGGCGCAACGGCTCGCGCCCCTCGACGTCGAGTTCGATTTCGCCATCGAGGACGAGAAAAAACTCGTCCTGCTCCACGTGCTTGTGCCACGAAAACTCGCCTTCGAAAATGCCGAGCCGAACCACGGCGTCATTCACCGTCGTCAGCGTCTGATTGAACCACGGCGCGTTTGCTGCAACCTCGGCCGGAATGTCGATCAGCCGTAGCGTCCCGTATTTGTCGTTCTCGTTGTTGCGAAAATTCGCCGGCAGCGCTTCATTCATGCAATGCTCCTAGCGGAGTGCCGCAAACGCGGATTCTCCAGGATACCGGGCGGCAGCGCCCAGTGCTTCTTCGATTGCCATGAGACGATTATACTTCGCGGTGCGATCGCTGCGCGAGAGCGATCCCGTTTTGATCTGTCCGGCGCTTGTGGCGACGGCGATATCGCTGATTGTCGTATCTTCCGTTTCACCGGAGCGGTGCGAAATGACGGCGGTATAGCCGGCTTTGTGTGCCATCTCGACAGCGTCAAGCGTCTCGGCGAGCGTGCCGATTTGATTTACTTTGATCAAGATCGAATTGGCAACGCCCTCGCGGATGCCGCGCGCCAGACGCTCGGTATTCGTAACGAAGAGATCGTCGCCGACCAATTGACACCGGTCGCCGATCGCGCCGGTCAGTTTTGCCCAGCCGTTCCAATCGTCTTCTGCCAAACCGTCTTCAATGGACACGACGGGATATTTGTCGATCAGTTCGCGATAGAACGTCACCATGTCGTCCGCACTGAATGCGCGATCGCGCGTGAGCGGATAGTATTTGCCGTCTTCGAAAAATTCCGTCGAGGCCGAATCGAGCGCGATGGCGATATCTTCGCCGGGCTCGAAGCCGGCGCGGCGGATCGCTTCCATGAGCATATCCATCGCCTGATCCAGCGTATCCAGATGCGGCGCGTAGCCGCCTTCGTCGCCGACGGTCGTCGGTTGGTTGCGATCGTGCAGCAATGCGCCGAGTGCGTGAAACACTTCCGCGCCGTAGCGCACCGCATCGTGCATCGTCGGCGCGCCGACGGGAACAATCATGCATTCCTGAAACTGCAACGCGCCTTCGGCATGTTTGCCGCCGTTGATCACGTTCATCATCGGCACGGGCAGCGTCGCCGCGCAAGGGCCGCCCAAGTAACGAAACAACGGCAACGAAAAACTGCTTGCCGCCGCGCGTGCAACCGCCAGCGAAACGCCCAACAGCGCATTTGCGCCAAGCTTTGATTTATTCGGCGTACCGTCGAGATCGATCAGTTGCCGGTCGATCTCACGCTGCGCGGTGACGTCGAGGCCTTCGAGTGTCGGCCCGATGACGTCGTTGACCGATGCGACAGCTTTGAGAACACCCTTGCCGTTGTACCGCGCCTTGTCGCCGTCGCGCAGTTCCACCGCTTCGTGCGCGCCCGTTGAGGCGCCCGAGGGAACCATCGCTTCTTCCACCGACGCAAAACTCGTCGCAACGCTAACCGCAACGGTGGGATTGCCGCGCGAATCCAAAACCTCGCGCGCGTGCACCGCTTCGATCAGAGGGCGGCCGCCGCCGCGCAGCGATTCGATCGACACGTTTATTTCTCCACGAGCCAGCGTTCGAGATCGTGGCGGCGCGAGACGAATTCATTCTCATTGAAAAAGATCGCAAGTTCTTTCTCGGCGCTCTCATGCGAGTCACTGCCGTGCACCAGGTTCCGCCCGATCGTCGATGCAAAGTCGGCGCGGATCGAACCCGGCGCGGCGTTGAGCGGATTGGTTGCGCCCATCAGCTGCCGGCAGCCCGCGATGGCGTCTTCACCTTCAACGGCCATGGCGACCAGCGGGCCGCTGGTGATAAAGTCAACCAAGCCTTGGAAGAACGGTTTGCCTTCGTGCTCGCCGTAATGACGGCGCGCGCGTTCGCCGTCGAGCTGCATGAGCTTCATCGCGACAATGAGATATCCGCGACGCTCGATGCGGGATATAATTTCACCGGTCAAGCCGCGCCCAACGGCATCGGGCTTGCACAGAATTAGTGTACGTTGGATTGCCATAACGGCCCGTTGTTACGGGCCGCGGGCAAGCGGGGCCTGCACCCCGAAAGCGCCGCAGGTGCCACGCTTTTCACGCATCGTTAGGGTTGCGACCACCGGCAGTACGAACGACGACGTTGCCGCCATGCTCGGCGAACCGCGCGCGCGCGGGCTCATTTTGGTTGCCGCGTATCAAACGGCCGGCGCGGGGCGCCGGGGGCGCGCATGGGTTGCACCGCCGAACACCGCGCTGCTATGCACGATGGCGCTTCCCGAACCGGTGCGCACGCGCAACCTATGGGTCGCACCCTTTTGGTCCGGTCTGGTTGTGCATGCAGCACTCGCGTCGCTCGGCGTGCACACCGTACTTCAATGGCCTAACGATGTGCTTTTCGAGGGCCGCAAAATCAGCGGCATTCTTTGCGTTTCACGCGTCTTCGGTGAGCTCGCGTGGATTGGCTGCGGCATCGGTATCAACGTCATCCGCCCGAACGATGTGTCCGCATTTGCGCAGATCGAAGCGCCGCCCGCATTTGTGAGCGATGCGGTGCACACCGACGTCGACCACGTGCTCGAACGCATCGCAGGGTATGCGAACGACATGTACGATCTGATCGAAAACGAGCGCGGCGTGGTCGCGGCGTGGCAGCGGGACGCGCAGTTACCCAGGCCGTATCGAATCTTGAAAGACAACGAAGCGCAGCCGTTTGATGCAACTGCGCTTCGTGTTGTATCCGGTGGAGCGCTCGTTGTGGAGCGCGACGGCCGCGAGGAGAACGTCACGCTGGCGGACGCGCGCGTTCTGCGCTAGATCTTACTTCACCACGCCGCCAAGCGCGATTTTTGCCGTCTGGAGCGCGCTGACCGCGGCGGTTTCGACGCTGCCGTCAATGCTCAGGCACAAGTTCGATGACGAAGCCACGGTCGCGGGCTTCGGGATCATCTTCGCGGAAACGCCTGCATCTTTGAGCGCCTTAGTGGCGATCATCGTGTCGGCGTTACTCGAGAAGAACAGAATAACGTCAGCCACAGAGTTCCTCTACTTTGCAGGGTTTCCGTGCACCAATTGATCGAGGCCCGATGCAACGTCCTTGAGCTCCGACACGCGCGTCACCGCTTGCTGCAGGCGGTTGCTCATCTCTTGCGAGAGCGTATCGATCACGATCATGTCGCCGTGCAGTTCTTCGTTGACCGCCTTGAGCTCTTGAACCGCTTGCGAGCCGTCGCCGAGCTGCGCGATGAGTTGGCCGGCACGCTCCACTGCGGATTTCGTCGCCGCGACGTGATCGCCCGAAACCTCGCCGCCGACGATCGCCACACCGAGTTCTTTTGCAGCCGCGCTGACTTGCTCGCTGCGCTTAGCCAGTGCGTTCGAAAGACGCTGCACGATCGGCACGGCCACGGCGAGCGCCAGCACCATTGCAAGGAAGCCCCACAGCATGAACGTTTCCGTCATGTGGTTGATGATCGTGGTGATTTGCGCCATGGGCGTACCATACCACAACGCACCGATCACGTTGTTCTGATCGTCGCGGATCGGGCTGATGCGAGCCAGGTATTCCGTACCGCCTTCGACGTCTGAACCAACGTACGAGTTGCCGGCCGATACCTTTTGCGCATCGAACGCAGCGACTTGCGCATCGATGTGACGCGTCTGATCTTTCTCGTTGATCGTACCGGCGATGATGGCATCGCCATCCAGGATGGCGGTCGCGCCGCCCAGCGCTTGCGTGCTCTGATCGACCAGATCGTAGTAGTGGTTCATCAAGACGCCGCCGTAGATGACGCCGAGCGTACGTTCCGAGGCATCGCTCACCGGTGCCGCGGCAATGAGCGCAAGGCCGTTGCTCACGTGGCCGGCGTTCGCACCGGCTTCATTTTTGACGTCGGTTTCAACTTGATTGGCCAAACCTTCGCCGGCAAGTTCCTTGCCGTCGATGAGCGCCGCCGTCGTGACCGTCTCGCCATCCAGTGCACGCTGTATGAACTTATTGCCCGCCAGCGATCCGGGCGTTGCGCCGGTTGCGCGCGCAACAACCTTGCCTTTTACGTCGGTCACGGTCAGGAACGAAAGTCCCGACGTTCTGGCAATGTTCGAGAGTTGGTCTTGGAGCGCTGCCGAGTTCTTCGTCTGAAGATTCTTGCGCAGCGCTTCGGAAACCGCGTCCTGCGCAATGAGCAAGCGCACTTGATCTTTGCGCGAGTCCCAATAACCATTGAACGCGCTCGAACCACTGCTCACTTGGCTGCGGCCGAGTTCGGTCAGGTCGCGCTGCAACGTCAACCGCGCAGCGACGACACTGATCACGAAGAAGAGGATGATGGCGCCGACAATGGTGCCGAGCAGTCGTACACGCAGGCTCATACGGTTTCCCTTTCGGATTCTGTTTCGTTGACTTTGAACTGGGACAGACGCGAATCGATGCGTCCGGCGAATTCGTTCATTTGATTTACGGAGCCGAGCATGCGCTGCGCGGCGTCGGTGACTTCCTTGTTGACGTACGTGAGCACCTCAACGGACGAGGCGTTCTGTTGCGAGATCTCGGCGATGTTGCGGAATGCAGCGTTCACTTCATCCGAGTGCATCGACATCTGCTGTGTTGAGTAGATGTTGAGTTTCACGGAGCGTGTAATTTCTTCGATCGAACGGATCACTTGATACGAGTTGGCGCTCATGTCGCGCGCAACGGACGAGATATCGCCGATCTGCTGATTGGCTGCCAGCACGGCCTCGACGATCGAGCGCAAAGCGCCCGAGGCGGAGTTCGTGCCGTTTACGCCTTCTTCGACGCGCTCCGTCAGGCGTTTCATCGCCTCGACGACTTCGTTGATGACATTTTGCGTCGACATGATGTGGCCGGCGATCTCTTTAGTCGCCTGTACGCTGCCGTCTGCCAGTTTGCGGATTTCCGTTGCGACGACCGCGAAGCCGCGGCCATGTTCGCCGGCGCGGGCTGCTTCGATGGCAGCATTGAGCGCCAAAAGGTTCGTTTGTTCGGCAATGCGGTCGATCACTTTGACGATATCGCCGATCTGTTCGGAGTTGCTGCCCAGTTGCGCAATATCCGATCCGAGATCGTCGATCGTTCCGCGAATGGTGTTCATGCCTTCGACGATCGTGTGAATCGCCGAATCGCCCGCCTGCGCGGTTTGTGAAGTTTGGACCGAGATCGACGAGAGCGAGTCTACCTGCGCGGTCACTTGCTCGATAGACGTCGCCATATTCGTCACGGCGAGTGAGGTCTCGTCAAGGCTGCGCGTCTGCTCTTCGGCCGAGGCTGCGATCGCGTTAATCGTTTCCGTGAGCTGCGCGACCTTGTGCGTTGCGGTTTCGACGATGCGCGACTGCTCGTTGATGCCGTCGTCCAGCTGCCCTTGCGCGACGGCGGCGCCTTCGATGACCGCAAGCGCGGTTGAGGCGGTCGTCGAGAGTTCGCTGCCGGCGCTACCGAGCTGCGCGGCATTGTCGTGTAGATTGCCGAGGAACTCGCGCATTCCGAAAATCAGTTTGTTCAGCGCTATCGCGAGCTCGGTGAGCGACGCATCGGACGCCGCGAGATTCTTGGTGAAATCACCCTGCGAGACTTCGCGAATACCCGACGCGAGCGCCGAGATCGACATCTGGAGGCTATCGGCGCGCGGCAGCGCGGTGCGGCCTGCGCCGAAGAGCGCCGGAAACACATCGGCGTCGTGCTCCTCTTCTTGCGGCGCAGGCACGAGCAACGCGACGACCACACCGGTCACGCCGAGAATGAGCGCCATCGCGACGCCGCCGTGCAGATGCTGTTGGCGGCGAATGAAAAAGTCGCCTAGGGCGACTGCAACGGCAACGACTGAGGCGGCGCGGGCGCCGCCGGCAAGGGCCGCAACGGCAACCAGCGTGAGAACGATGAGTTCGGTCCCCGGGTAACGGCCGCCAAGCCATTCGACCGCAAAGCATAGGAGCGCAATCGCTCCCGCCAATGCGAAACGCGCGGCCGGACTAAGGTGAGATCGCCAATAAAAAAGCCGGGCAGCCATATAACGTCTTACGGCCATTATCGAGTATTATTTTAGCATTAAAGGGGCTGCTGTCCAGCACAGTAGTCAAGCGGACACCATACAGCCGCCTAGCGTTCGTTGCGCGTTCGGCTGCGCTTGGCGCACACCTCGCAGAAATGTGGCACCTTATTATCGGTCTCGAAGATCGAATTGGAGTAGTACATCGCGCATCGCGCATTGTAGCAATGCTTCAAGCCCGTGGCGTGCCCGAGCTCATGCACCGCTTCTTTGAGCGTGCGCTGAAACAGTTGATTGGCATCGGTTTCTTCGCCGTAAAATTCGGCGCGCAGGCGGTGCATCGAGACGACGGCAATGCGCCGGTGTTCGTCGGCGTCACCGAAGATGTACCGGTGCGAGGTCTTGTAAAGATCGAATGCAGTAACGGCGAGGATGATGCCCTCGCCGTCGATGTGCTGCCGCAACAACCGCGCGATAAGTGTCGGCACGAACAGTTGTCCACGCGAACTGTTCAGCGCGGATTGCGGAATGACCAGCGAACGTTCCACGCGGGCGCGCACCAAGAAGCGTTCTTCGAGGCACAGACCCAAACGCGAAAGAAACTCCTGATCGATCGCATTGACCGGAACGATGTGCAAAAGCGTGCTCATGCTCGGGTAGTGTTTTTCGACGCAAGCTCGAATGCGACCCGCTATGTTATATAGGAGCGCGCTCGGCGTCTATTGTACGTGGTCGAAACAGAGCCGAGCGCAAACCGCATGATCGTCGGCATCGGGATCGATTTGGCCGAGGTGGCTCGTTACGACTTCGGTGAGCGCGAGTTGCAGTGGTTCGCGCGAAAGATATACACAGATGAAGAAATGACGTATGCGATGCGCAAGCGGAACTGGCAGGAACGCCTCGCAGGCTTTTACGCTGCGAAGGAAGCCACGCGCAAAGCCTTCGGCCATGCAATTCCGTGGCGTCAGATCGGCGTGACGCATGCCGGCAGCGGCGCGCCGGGCATCGAGCTGTTCGGACGCGCAGCGCAATTGCCGCAGCGCCGCGGTGTCACGCAAATCCACCTCACGATCACGCACACGGCAACGACGGCGGCAGCCGTTGTCATCTTGGAGCGCACGTGATCGTCCTTACGCCCGCGGAAATGCGCGAGGCCGATGCGCAAGCGTGCGCGCAGAGCGGTGACGTCGCGTTGATGCGAGAGGCAGGCAAAGCCATCGCCGCGAGCGTGCGGCGGTATTGCGCGCCGGGACGCATCGTTGCTTTTGCGGGACCGGGCAACAACGGCGGCGATGCGTTTGCAGCGCTCGCGGAACTTCCGGAATACGAGTGCATCGTATATGCGCAGCCGGCGGCGAAGATGAGTGCTGCACGCGCTGATGCCGAGCAGCGTGCGCGACAGAACGGCGTTGAAATGCACGCGTTTCCCGGCGATACCGCGCAGATTGATGCAGCGCTCGACGGTGCGCGTCTGGTAGTTATCGGACTGGTTGGAACCGCGGCGCGCCTACCTTTGCCCGCCGAATTTCAAGCGCTCGTTCGGGCACTAAACGTGCACGCTCTGCCGGCAATCGCGATCGACATTCCGCCCGGTTTGGATGGGGGAACGGGCGCAATCGTTGAGCCCGCGTTGCGGGCATCGGCAACCGTAACGCTGGGTGCTGCAAAGAGTGGACTAGTGCTGGCGGAAGATCGTTCCGTCGCCGGCGAGATTGTCGTTGCACCGATCGGCATGTCGCCGGAGCTGTTGCTCTCGCATGCGCATACGTACGATGCACTCGACGATCCGCAGCTTGCGCGCATGCTCCCACGACGTTCGCGCCAGTCCGACAAGCGAAGCGCCGGTGCGCCGCTGGTGATCGCGGGTTCGCAGCAGTTTCCGGGCGCGGCGATTTTGTGCGCGATGGGTGCTGCACGTGCCGGGGCGGGGTATGTAACGGTCGCGACGCCCGCCGCCGCAGCTCCGGCTTTGCGAATGCATCTGATCGAACAAGTCGTTGTGACGCTGGATACGAACGCGCCGCCGGCGCAAGTAGTAGACGACCTCATCGACATGTCGCAGCGCAACGGCAGCATTGCGATCGGTCCAGGCCTTGGTTTGGACGATTGGACGGGCGAAGTCGTACGCGGCGTGTTACGGCGCACAAAGCTGCCGGCGGTCGCCGATGCCAGCGCACTCTTTCATCTCGCAAAACAACTGGATATCTTGCGTGATAAAGCGATTGTTCTTACGCCGCATGCCGGCGAGTTTGCTCGCCTGTCGGGGAAAGGGACGATTGCGCAAGTCGAACGTGAAACGCGCTTGCGCGAATTCGTCGATCGCACCGGCGTCACGACATTGCTCAAAGGTGACCCGACGCTCGTGTACGGCGGCGGGAAAGTCCATGTGAACACCTCGGGCACGCCGGCGCTTGCGACCGCGGGAACGGGCGACGTCCTTACCGGCATCATTGCAACGCTGCTTGCGCAGGGATTAAGTGCGGAAGACGCCGCGCGCGCCGCGGCTTACTGGCACGGCAAAGCTGCGCAATTCGCACAACGCACGCGAGTGCGCGGCGTTATTGCACGCGACGTCTATGAATCACTCGGTTATCTGTTTTCGTCGTAAATTTCGCGCGCGCGTTTGTCAAACGGTTTGACGAGCGGACGTTGATTCAGAAGCCCGTAAACTCCACGCACGGCGCCCGACGCAGCGCTCTTCGCGGGCCATTTTACGTTCGTCAGCACACCTACGGCGCCCAGGCCAAGAAATGCAAGACCGGCATACAAGTGCCAGTCGGTAAGCAGACGCCAATCGAGCCAACGCATTACGGTTCCTTACTCGAAAAGAAATGCAGCTGCGGATCGATGCGCGTTCCGTCAATGCGAACGATGCCGTAGGAATACTCCGGCTGGCGCCGTTTGTCGGTGGGCGATCCCGGATTGAATAATAATGTTCCCTCGCGCCATTCGCAGAGCGGAATGTGCGAATGTCCAAAAAATACCGCGTTCACCCGATCGTCGCGGAACTGCGCAAACGCATGGTCCGGCGTACGCGCCCGCCCAGGCGCGCCATGCCCGTGCACGACGCCGATACGCACATCGCCGTATGCCAAAATTTTACGTTCGCCGAAGCGCCGGAGTAGATCCCAGGAATCGTTGTTGCCGGCGACCGCTTCGAGCGGGGCGAACGATTCCAGCTCCGGCAAAGCGCTTGCATCCAGCATGTCGCCGCAATGCACCAGGACGTCGATCTCTGCGGCGCGCATGCCGTCGACGACCGCGCGCGGCAGCCATTTTGCCATATACGGCATGTGGGTGTCGGAGATGACGCCGATCGTGAGAACGCTCACCCCTTGAGCATACCCTGCAGCGTGTCTTCATCTATAATCGCCACGCCCAGCGTCTGCGCTTTGGTCAGTTTGCTGCCCGCCTCTTCACCGGCCACGACGAAGTCGGTTTTCTTGCTCACCGAGCTGCTGACTTTGCCGCCCGCAGCGGCGATGAGTTCGCTCGCCTGCTCGCGCGTGAGCGTCGGAAGCGTCCCGGTCAGCACGAATGTTTTTCCCTTGAAGATGCCGGCTGAGGCCTTGCGCTTTGGCGCGGTCATATCGACGCCGGCAGCTCGGATGCGCTCGACGATCTTCCGGTTTTCGGGCTGCTGGAAAAAGAGATGGACGCTCGCGGCGACCTCCGTGCCGATGCCTTCGCTCTCACGCAGCTCTTCGGTGCTTGCAGCTTCGATTGCGGTAATGTCGCCGAAGTCGGCAGCCAAAATATTCGCGGTTTGCGCGCCGACGAAGCGGATGCCCAGGCCGGCGAGCACGCGCGCAAGGCCGCGCCGCTTCGAGGCTTCGATATTGCCAAGAATGTTCGCGATCGTTTTATCGCCCATGCGCGGCAACGTCGCGAGCTTTTTGCCCGTGAGATCGTAAATATCGGCGATGGTTTTCACCAGGCCCGATTCGGTGAGCTGCTGCGCGAGCACGTCACCGATGCCTTCGATGTCCATGGCGCCGCGCGAACAGAAATGACGCACGCGCTCGAATACTTGCGCGGGGCACGACGCATTCGTGCAGCGTGACATCGCCTCGCCCTCGGGATGATCTACGTCGGCGCCGCACACGGGACACCGATCCGGCATGACGAATTCTTTGAGCCTTTTCCCTTTTCGCGCCTCGAGAATCGGCCCGACAACGCGCGGGATCACGTCGCCGGCGCGCACGACGCGCACGACGTCGCCCACGCGAATATCGTTGGAGCGAATGTATTCCGCGTTGTGCAGTGTTGCATTTTGCACGGTGACGCCGCCGATTTGCACCGGTTCGAGCACCGCGTTGGGATTCAAAGTGCCCGTGCGCCCGACCGTGATAGTGATATTGACGAGCTTCGTCGTGGCTTCGCGTGCTTTAAACTTAAACGCCGTTGCCCAGCGTGGCTCACGCCCGGCAACGCCGAGACGCTCTTGCGTCGCGAAACTGTCGACTTTGATCACAACGCCGTCGATCTCGTAATCGAGCTCATCGCGTTTGGCTTCCCATTGAACGCAGTACTCGATGGCCTGGTCGATCGACTCGCATCGAGTGACGTTGGGGTTGACGGGAAAGCCCATCGCGCGCAAATGCTCGAGCGCATCCCACTGCGTTTCGATTCCCGGCGCTTCCAACGCATATGAAAAAAACGACAAGCCACGTTCGCGGGTCAAGCGGGGATCGAGTTGGCGCACGCCGCCGGACGCCGCATTGCGCGGATTCGCAAAGACGGGAAGACCCGCGCGTTCTCTCGCCGCGTTGAGCGCTTCAAAACGGCTTTTCTTCAAATACACTTCACCGCGCGCTTCGAACGTGTGCGGAACGTTTTTACCGCGCGCGCGGAGCGGAACGCCGTTGACCGTACGCAAATTCGGCGTGATCTCTTCTCCGGTCGTGCCGTCGCCGCGCGTGCCGCCGCGCTCGAAAAGCCCATCCCGGTACCGCAGTGCGACGGCAAGCCCATCGATTTTCAGTTCCAACACGTACGCCACCGGCAACGATCCGGCGAGTTTGCGCACGCGTTCATCAAACGCGCGCAGTTCCGCTTGGTCGAATGCATTACCGAGGCTCAGCATCGGACGCTCGTGAACAAATGGCGGAAATTGCTGCGACGGCGCGGCACCGACGCGCTGCGTCGGCGAATCCGGCGTGCGCAGTTCGGGATAGCGGTCTTCCAGGTCGATGAGCTCGCGCAGCAGCGCGTCATATTCCGCATCGGCGATTTGCGGATCGTCCAAAACGTAGTAGCGGTAGTTGGCGTCCTCGAGCTGCTCGCGCAGCTGCGAGGCGCGCTCCGCGGGATCGAGTTTATTCATCATGCGAACGCGAACGGCGAAGCGGGCTCATGATTTGAATCGGATAGCCGTCGGGATCGCCGATCACGGCGATGCGCCCGAACGCTTCGTCATACGGATCTTGAAACACCGGAACGTTGAACGCTGCGCAGTCGGCAACAAAACGATCGACATTCTCGACCTTGAAGCCAAGTTGCAGCGAACCCGGACGCACCGCGACGATCTCGGTTTTCGGGTGCAGCACCAGCCTCGCAGCGCCTTCGAGTTCGAATTCGATCCAGTGCGGCGAGCTGTCGCTCTTCAACCGCAGTCCTAAGACGCCGCGATAGAAGTCACGCGAACGCTCCAGGTCCGCGCAAACAAGCATGGCTACCCAAAACGTGGTCACGAGGAGACTATGCTTCGACTGCTACCCGTCCGCCTTTTGCCAAGTCGCCCAGGACGCGCAAATTCTCGCGTTCGAGTGCGTCGAGTGCCTGCTGATCCGGCACGTGATGCCCGACAGCGCGCTGATCTTGCAGCACCGGGACGAGATACGCTCCGGTATACGACGCCTTGTTCGCCGCGAGCTGCTCCGGCGTGCCGACTCCAACGACGGTACCGCCGGCGTCGCCCCCTTCGGGCCCCAGGTCGATCAGGTAATCCGCCGTCTTGATGACGTCGAGATTATGCTCGATCACCAGTACCGTGTTGCCGGTTTGCACCAATCGCTGCAACACTTCCAGCAGTTTGTGAATGTCCGCGAAATGTAAGCCGGTGGTGGGTTCGTCGAGCACGTAGAACGTGCGTCCCGT
>CAZERJ010000048.1:0-19915 GCA_964514445.1 uncultured bacterium
TGGAAATGTTCAGCGAGGCGAACAAACCAGTCAGCGAAGTGATCAAGCCAATCGATACCCGCTTCCGCTCGGGCGAGATCAACAGCAGCGACAAAGACGCCAAGGCCAAGATGCAAGAGATTGAGGATCATTATAAGGACGCGCAGATCGACCACCTGGACGGCGTGACCATTTCGTATCCGCATTGGTGGATGAACGTGCGTCCGTCCAACACCGAACCGCTGCTGCGCCTCAACGTCGAAGGCGACACGAAAGAGCTGATGGAGCGCCATCGCGACGAAGCGCTGGAGCTGATCCGCAGCTGATAGACACATCCGCGCTCGAACGCTACGGCCGGGCGCGTGAAGAACTCTTAGGTCTCGTACATTCGCTGGAGGCGCAGCTTTCCAGTGAAGCCGTCACGCCGCTGGTGCACGTGCGCGAACGTTTGGAACGTTCGGCGTTCGTGCTTGCGGTGGTGGGTGAATTCTCCAGCGGTAAGTCGTACCTGCTCAATGCGATGCTCGGCAAGTTCGGCTTGCTGGCAACGGACATCAACCCGTCGACCGCGACGATCACCGAACTCGAATACGGAACGCAAACGCAAGCGCACGCGTATTATGAGAGCGGCCGCGTTGCGCGCGTACCGGTCGACCGTCTTTCCAAGTTCGTTGCATCCGATGAAGACGCGCCGCTGCGCGTTGTCGTGCAGGTCGATTCCGGTTTCTTGCAACGTGGATTCAGCGTCGCCGATACGCCGGGCCTCGCGTCGATTAATCCGGCGCACCGCCGCGCCACGCTTCAGTTTTTGCCAAGTGCCGATGCGGTGCTCTACCTCATCGACACGCAGCAGCCGTTCTCCGAAGGCGATGCGTCGTTCCTCAACATCATCCGCTCGCATCTCGACACGATTTTCATCGTGCAAACCAAGATCGATTTGTGGGAGCAGCGCGGCGAAGACGGACGCGCGGCGTGGGAGGTTGCGGCGCAGCGCATTCAACAGCTCGCTGCCGTGCATGCTCCGGGTGCGTACGTCTACGCGCTCTCGGCGCGGTTGTACAGCGAAGGTGTCCAGCAAGGCGACGAGGCCATGATCGAGCGCTCGCGCTTTCGCGAATTCATGGCGGCACTCGATGCGTCACTCGTACGGAATACCGGCCGCGCGCGAATCGCGCGCGTGCGCGACGCAGCACTTCAGGCTGCCCAGGACGAGCGCGAACGTATCGAACGCGATCTCGCCATGCTCGCGCAGAGCGAACCGGCGCTGCGCGCGCGGCTGCGTGAAGCGCAACCCGGCATTGAAATGCTGCAGACGTTCGTACGCGAAAAACGAGAAGCATCGCTCGCCGGCACGCAGCGCTTGCGTTCAGCGTTGCGTGAGCGCGGCAGCGCGCTTGCCAGCGAAACGGAGCGTGCGCTGGGGCAAGCGTTCGACACTGCAGACATTGCGCGCTTGCGCGATCGCGAACGCCTGCACATCATCATCGACCGCACGCTCGCCGCGGCGATCGAGCCGTTCGCCGACGAAGTTGCCGCCGCCGTTTATGCCGAGTACGATCGCTCGCTGGAGCAAACTCGTAAACAGCTGCCCGTGCGGTTTTCATTCGCGCGCGCCGCAGCGCGTGCATTTGGTTCGGAAGGCACGAGCAGCCAGTGGACCGAGGATGCGTGCCGCGCCCTGGCTTCTACAATCGTTCTTGAAGCGATCGGCGGTCCAGCGATTTCTTTGGTTTCCGACATTGCCTCGCGGTTCGCGCGCGCACCGCACGGCACGTACATGAAGCGCGAACTCACCGCGGATCTGCGTTCAGAGATTTGGCCCGCGTTCGCTGCGCAGATGCAGTCGTTCGCGCGAGACATTGCCCAGCGTTTGGCACGCGTGCATGACGACTACGCGCGCGCACTCGACGATGCGCTCGCATTGGAACGCGACGCACGCGTGGGCAGCATCGAACGGGCACTGGCTGCGCTGGCCTCGCCGACCCCGGCGCAAGAGATCGAAGCCGGGCTCACCGAGCGTGAACGAAGCATCGAACGAATCGCAGACCAAATCGGGAGCGTCGCGAATGCGTTTCTCGAGCGCGGTGAAGAAATCGCCGCGGCCGATGCCGGCGCGGAGACCGTTCGGCGCGCACACATTGCGCAAACGTTCGATCGCGCGGCTTACGGCAAAGGCCTTCGTCCCCAGCGTTGGCGCGTCGCGGTACTCGGCGCGTTACGGCGCGGAAAATCGAGCCTGATCAATGCGTTCGCCGGACGCCGCGTGCTTGCCGACGAAGTGGCGGGCGCGATTGCGTATCCGGTGCACGTTCGCTACGGCGAAGAGGAGCAGGCCTTTGCACTGGAACACGGCGGCGAATGGCGGGAGATCGAGATCGAAAGCGCGCTCGAAGAAGCAACGCGGAACCCCGTGCTGATTCTCACGCCGTGGAATTTGCCGCGCGAACTCGTGCTCGTGCACGCTCCTGCATTTGACGCCGGAGATTCAATGCTGGAAGACGTCTCGCTCGTGGCCGCGCGCGAAGCGAGCGAAGTGCTGTGTTTGTTCTCGCGTCAACTGTCCGATCGCGAACTCTCGCTCTACGAACGAGTTGCCGATTTCGGTAAGCCGATGATGTTCGCGCATACACTCGCCGATAACGAGTCGCCGAATGAACGCCGTGGAGTGGTGACGCTTGCCGAGCAATATCTGCGCGAGCGCAGCATTCCGGTAACGCGCATTTTCACCGTCTCTACGCTCGAGCACGCGCAAGCTCGCCGCGAGTCACGTGCGCCTGCTCCGTGGAACGAGCTCGATGCGCTCATCTCAACGGTGTGCGCGCACGCCGAGGAACACATGGCGCGGCTCGAACGCCTCGAACGCGCGAGCGCCGTTGCTGCGGTGAAGACACCTGCCGCCGAGCCCTCGCCGCAAGGCAACAAACGGCTAGGCTTGTTCGGCCGTTTGTGGAAACGATAACAACGTTCACGATGCCTAACACTATGCCCCAACGGTTTGTCCTCGGCCCCGCAACAATCGCCTTCGGCGACGGAACCTCCGGCTTCGGACGAATCGTCGTCGAACGCGCCCGCATCGCCGAGATTTTGCCGGGCGACGGACCAAGCGATTATCGCGTCGCGCCCGGCACGCACATTGCACCAGGGATGATCGACGTTCATACCAACGGCGCGGGAGAGTTTCTTTTCAATCGCGATCAGGGCTACGCCGTTCCCGTGGCGTCAGTCGAGTATGCGCGCCAAGGTGCAACCGGCTATCTGGCCGGCATCATGACCGCACCGTGGGAATCGATGCTGCACGCGGCAAGCGAAGTCGTTGAAGCGGCGCACCAGCTCGAGGAGGACGTGCCGCGAGGCGCGCGATGCTTAGGCATTCACTTCGAGGGTCCGTTCCTCAATCCGAAATTCCGCCGCGTTCATCAAGCGCAGTGGATTATTCCAGCATCCAAAGAGCGCGCCGAAGAACTTTTGACTGCCTCGAAAGGCGCCTGCATGATGGTGACGCTCGCGCCGGAAATGGACGGCGCGACCGATGCCGTTCGCGTCTTTCTCGAGCACGGCGTGGTATGTTCCGCCGGCCACACGTCGGCCCACTACCGCGAAGGCATGCTCGCCATCGGCCTCGGCTTCCGCTCGCTAACGCACGCGTTCAACGCTATGCCGCCACTCGATCACCGCGATCCGTCGATATTGGCGGCATTTATGCAAGACACGCGCACGATGGTGCAATTGATCTGTGACGGGCATCATGTCTCGCCCGTCATGGTTGACGTGCTTCACCGCACGCTCGGCGAGCGTATCGTGCTGGCCACGGACAACATGCCGCCTGCGGGTCCCGGTTACCACATCGAAGGCGGCGTGATGCGCTCTGAAGACGGCACAATTGCCGGCAGCGCGCTGCGAATGGACGTTGCGCTGCGCAACTACATGGCGTACACCGAGCTACCGTTCGAACGTGCAATCACCGGCGCAACGTATGCACCGGCGAAACTGCTCGGATTGCAACGCGACCTCGGGCTCATTGCGCCGGGCTTACGCGCCGACTTGTCGTTCTGGGATCCCGAGTTCACCGTAACGGGAACGATGGTCGGCGGGTTGCCGGTCTTCGGAGAGATCGGCGCACCCGCCGCAGCCTAACTACTTAATACGACTCGTAATAGTTCAACACCGACAGCTGCGATGTTGAATAGTACATCGGGCCGATTTGCAGCCACACGGTCGTATGCGATTTTAGTGGAATCGTCGCCGGGTTCCCCGTGTACGTTGTATACATGGCATGCGTGATCTGCGAGGTATGCAGTGGCACCTGCGCGACATATGCGCGAACCGTACCGGTGAACGGACCAATCTGCGTTGACGAAATCGGCTGTCCCCACACATCGAAGAAATTTTTCACGGTGTAGATGCTAGTCGTCGGTGGCACGCTCTGAGGGGATTCAATGTGCACCACGCCCGACGCATCGTGGGTGTGCATGTAGTAATAGCAGCTCGCGTATTCCGTCCAATTGTTGAAGCCGGCGTAGGTGATGTCGCCGCCCGGATTCTTCATGCCGATACCGTCGGGCAGCGCGTAATGACGTCCGTTAATAATGATGCCGACAAACGCGTGCACGTGATACGTGTTCGGCATTGTGGAAGCGCACGGCATGCCGTCGACAGTTTGCCCTTGTGCCCCCCTGGACGTGTCGCCGTCGTTGGGGCTAAACAAGTTATCCGTGCCGTAAACGTAACCGCTGCCGATGGTCTGGCTCGGCGGCAGCGTTGGTGCCGGCGTCGCGTAATACGATTGCGCAGTAATACCTTGATCCTGGCTCATCGGAACGATTGGCGCGGTGGCTCGGTTCGAACACGAAACCACGCATACAAGCGCAGCGGCGGCACATGCCGCGAAGAGATACCTGAACGTCCGCATAGTCCGATTGTATCCCGCTGCTCGAAAGCCGCCTTGGTGCGCAGAGGCCTATCGCTTAGGGCAGCTAGCCCAACGTCCCCCGGGCGGTGTTCACAGGCGAACAATGACCTGCTTGGCGCCGCGGCGTACTACGAGGAATGAACGCGCTGCATATTCTGCTTTCAATCCTCGGTCTGGTAGGAGCGGCTTTCATCTATTTTTGGGGCCGCGAGATAGCGCGGGTTGGCGGTTGGGTTCGGCCCAAGCCGGTCGAATATCTGATCGGGTTCATCACGAACTTTTTTGATACGCTCGGCATCGGGTCGTTCGCACCGACGACCTCCGCATTCAAAGTCATGAAGCTGGTGCCGGACGAACGCATTCCGGGAACGCTCAACGTGGGTCACACACTTCCAACGATCGCCGAAGCGCTCGCCATCATTTTGCTTATCGCCGTCGACCCGCTTACGCTGATTTTCCTAATCATCGCGGCAATGGCGGGCGCTTGGCTTGGCGCTGGAATTGTTGCGCGCTGGCCGCGGCGGTACGTGCAAGTCGGTATGGGCTGCGCGCTTCTGGGTGCGGCCATACTTTTTTCGCTGAAAAATCTCCACATCGGTCCCGCCGGTGGACATGCAATGGGCTTGAGTGGGACGCTGCTTTGCGTCGCGCTGGCCGGAAACTTTTTGCTCGGCGCGCTGATGACGCTGGGCATCGGACTCTATGCGCCGGCAATGATCATGATTGGCCTTTTGGGCATGGACATCAAAACCGCGTGGCCGATCATGATGGGATCTTGCGCGTTTCTTATGCCAATCGCCGGTGCGCGCTTCATCCGTTTCGACGCGTACGAGCTACGAGCAGCGCTTGGTCTTGCCATCGGCGGTGTCCCAGGCGTGCTCATTGCTGCGTACATCGTCAAACAGCTCGACATTACCGTCGTGCTGTGGCTTGTCGTAGCGGTCGTGCTGTACACGTCGATCATGATGCTGCGTTCGGCAATCATCGAACATGGCGCCGAACAGGCCGTCGGCGCGGGAGCCATTGCAGCCGAGTAAAAACGCCGGACTGCGCGTCGCGCAAGGCACGCTGCGCGCATACTTCTTGTTCGACGTTGCCGACACGATCGATCTCTCCGCACTCTCGGAACTGGGTGGCGAACGCAATCAAGTCCCGCAGCCGTACTTGCAGTTCCCCGTACCGCCGCTCTCCGTTGCGTTGCCGGACGCAGATGTAGCCGGCGTTCGCGCGCGCGTTCGCCTGAAGTTTTTCGATTACGGCGTACTGTCGGTGCTTCTCGCGTTCGATGCTGCGGGTCCATGGGAAACCGTCGTTGCCATCGCGGATCTTGCTCGCGGCGACGAGCGCGTGCTGCACTACGCCTCGCAAACCGTGAAACGGATCCTCGAGCAATACGCGCGCGCCTTCGACGAGCCGCACGAACCGCTCATTGAAGATTATTTTATCGTTGAAGTAAACCGCTTCGAGGAGCAGCCGGGCGCGCAAGCGCTGTTCGAGCAGCACGGTGGGGAACTTGCCGGCGTGCTGAGCGGTGAGCGAAAGCCGCTTTCCGAGACGGAGCGCACGGAAATCTTGCGTTCGCGCTTTTCATACCATGACGACGATCTCACGCTGGTGCAATGGGATACCGCGTTCGTGTTCGACCGTCCCGAAAGCGCGCGCGCCATTGCCGAGATTCTCGAATTCGCGAACTCGCAGCTGCTCGAACTGCGCACGTACGATGCGCTGCTGGACCGCGAGCTCGACACGATTTACAAACTCCAGCCCGGCCGTGCGGCGAGCTCCTGGCGCGGGCGGCGGGAGTCCGAGCGTGCTTCGACGCTGCGCTACCTCATCGTCGACGTGCTCGAACTGATCGACCGCTCGAGCAATGCTCTAAAGATCGTCGGCGATGCGTACTATGCGCGCATTTACCGGGCCGCTGCAACGCGCCTCGGCCTCTCCGATTGGCAGCAGCAGATCGACGCGAAGCTCGCCAGCGTCGGTGAGATGTACCGCTTCTTCATCGATCAGGCGCGCAACAGCCGCGACACGTTTCTGGAATTCATCATCATCGCGCTCATCGCGCTGGAGCTCTTAGTGGCGATTGTAACGCTGGTGCATCACTAGGTCTTCGTGCGAATGAGCGGCGCCGTATGTGTCATGGTGAACCCCGCTGAGCAGCGAAGCGACGTCGAAGCCGCGTGGCACGCAGGCCTCGATGCCTCGGCCGTGGTTCGATAGCGCAGCGCCCTTGGCGCGGAGCATCCACGCAGCGGTGGATTCCTCACCATGACAGTTTGACATCACGTTAGGCCGTTGACAGTTCGCGCGTGGCGGCAGCGTTGAAGTACGCCGCCTTCGGGTGATGCATGACAATTGCGGCAGTTGACTGCTCCGGAACGATTTGGAATGCTTCCGTTAGCATCACGCCGATGGCGCTGTTCGCATCGAGGAGGCGGAACGCCGTTTCATGCTGCGAGAGATCCGGGCACGCGCCGTAACCCCATGAGTAACGCTTTCCGCGCTCGTTCTCCAGGCCGAGTTCGCGGCGAATCATGCGATGCGCGTACTCTGCGAGCGCCTCGGCGCTTTGCACCGAGAAGCCGTGCAAGAAATACGACTCGCTGTATTCACCCGCTTTTTGCAGCTCTTCAATACGCTCGGCCGCACGCGTACCGACGGTGACGACTTGCAGCGCGATCACATCCGATGCGCCGCCGTCCTGGGGCGCGCGTACGTAGTCCGCGAGTGAGAGATGCTCGCCGCCCGGCTGACGTGCAAACGCGAACCGTGCGATCTCCTTGCGCCGATCTTGCGGGTCGTACACGATGACGTCGTTGCCTTCGCCTGCGGCCGGAAAATAACCGTACACGAATCGCGGCTCGAGGATGCCGTCCTCGATCGCGGTGTGCCGGTAACGCTCCAGGCGCGGCTCGAAATCTTCACGCACGAGCTGCTCGAACGCCTCACCTTTCGTGTTCGCGGCGCCCCATGACAACCGGTACAAGCTGCGCAGGTCGAAGCAGTCCCACAACTCTTTCCAATCAACGCCATTTACCGTGCGCGATCCCCAGAACGGCGGCTGCGGCACCGGCGCAAGCTCCGATTTTACCGCCGAATATTGGAGGGGCGTGGTTGCCGGGCGGGACCCGTCTTGCGCTGCACGCAGTTTGAACGCTTCGTCGCGCACGCGCTCGACCAGCGATTCGCGCGTTTGCCGTTGCGAGAGCTGCTCCATGATCTGCAAGCCTTCGAACGCATCTTTCGCATAGAAAACGCCGGGTTCAAAGAACCGCTGACCATCTTCCAGCAAACTGATGCGCCGGCCGAAATCGCGGTTAATCGCTGCGCCGCCAACAAGCACGGGAAAATGCAAGCCGCGCGCGTCCTGTTCTTGCACGCAGATCGGCATCTGTTTGCTGGTTGAAACGAGCAGAGCGGAAAGACCGATGGCGTCCGCGTTTTCTTTGACGGCAGCCTCGAGGATCGTGTTCATCGGAACTTGCTTGCCGAGATCCACGACGGTGTAGCCGTTGTTTTGCAAGATCGTATGCACGAGGTTCTTGCCGATGTCATGAACGTCGCCGAACACCGTCGCCAGCACGACTTTGCCTTTCGTCGAGCCTTCCGTTTTCTCCAGAAATTGTTCCAGATGCGCGACGGCTTTCTTCATCACTTCGGCGGACTGGAGCACAAACGGCAAAATCAGTTCGCCGTCGCCGAACTTATCGCCAACTTCCTTCATCGCGGGAAGCAGAGTATCGTTCAGCACAGCGACCGCGTCGCGCGTTTCAAGCGCGCGATCGATCTTGGCTTCAATGCCGTCTTTGCGCCGGCGAAGAATCGCATTGTGAATCTGCACTTCCGGCGGCGCGCCGCTGTCGTCGTCTTTCTTTTCGCCGGCGCCGGCATCGCGCGCAACCGCAGTCTCGAAATGTTCGATGAGCCGCTGCAACGCATCGGGACGGCGGTTGAGAACGAGATCGTCGCACAGGTCGCGTTCGACGGTATCGATTTCGGCGTAGGGTTTGATCTCTTTGGCGTGCACGAGCGCCATATCGAGCCCTGCGGCTACGCAGTGATGCAGGAACACGGAGTTGAGCACGGCACGGGCCGCCGGCTTCAATCCAAACGACACATTGCTTACACCGAGCGAAGTCAGGACGCCCGGCAACGCCGACTTGATGGCGCGAATGCCTTCAATGGTTGCAACCGCAGAATTAACGTATTCGTCATCGCCGGTCGCGAGCGTGAATGTGAGATCGTCGAAGATCAGCGCCCCCGGCGGAATGCCGTACTCGCCGCAAACGATATCGTAAATTCGCTTTGCGACTTCGAGTTTACGCGCGGCGGTCTTCGCCATGCCGGTCTCATCGATCGTCAGCGCTATCACGGCAGCGCCGTGTTCGACGGCAAGCGGCACGATGACGTCCATCTTATCGCGCCCGGCTTCCAAATGCACGGAGTTGACCACCGCACGTCCGGGATAATTTTCCAGCGCCGCTCGGATCACGCGCGGCTCCGTCGAGTCGATAAAGAGCGGCGCCTCGACGGATTGCGCGAGTTTGCGCACGACCTCGCGCATCTGCACGTCTTCGTCGGTGCGCTCGGTGAGCGCGCAACACACATCGAGCGTGTGCGCGCCGCCTTCAACCTGCTCGCGCGCGATAAGCGCAATATCATCGTAGCGATCGTCGAGCAGCATCGCCTTGACCTTGCGCGACCCTTGCGAATTAATACGCTCCCCAACCAGCAGCGGCCGCGGCTCTTGCTCGAGTGAAATCGCCGTCATCGCGGACGCCACGTACTGCGGTTTACGCCCATCGTGATACGCGCGATGGCGATCGACGCCCGCCTCACGGTGAGCGATCTCGTCCAAAGCTTGCCGTAGTTTGCGAACGTGCTGCGGCGTCGTTCCGCAACACCCGCCGATCGCATTGACGCCGAACTCGCGCACGAACGCACCGAGTTCCTTCGCGAGCTCATCCGGCGTCTCGGGATAAATCGTCTCGCCCTTCGGGCCCATGATCGGCAGTCCGGCGTTGGGAATGACGCTCACAAACTTGTCCGACATCTCGCACAAATAGCGCACCGGATCGCGCATTTGCTCGGGCCCTGTCGAGCAATTCAGTCCGATGATGTCAACCGGTAGCGCGCCAAGCGTTGCGCAAATCGCCCGGATGTCCGTGCCGAGCAGCATGCGTCCTTCGGTAATCAGCGTCGGCTGCGCCTGAATCGGCACGCGCCGCAAACCTTTGGCAAACTCGCGAGTGATGCCGGCGATCGCGGCTTTAAGTTCGAGCAGATCTTGCATCGTCTCGAGCAGCAGCAGATCGACGCCGCCTTCCACCAAATGCCGCGCCTGCTCTGCGTAAATGCCTGCCAATTGCGAGAACGTGATTTTCGAGAGCGCGGGATCGGATGAAGAGATGAGCATCCCCGTCGGCCCCATGGATCCGGCGACAAAACGCGGCCGATCCGGCGTCGAGAATTTCTCGGAGGCCGCGCGGGCCAGCCGCGCCGCGTTGTAATTCACGGCGGCCGTATGCTCGCCCAAGCCGTACTCGTCGAGTTTCAAACGCGATGCAGTAAACGTGTCCGTTTCCACAACGTCCGCGCCCGCTTCGAAATATTGCTCGTGAATGCGTTGAATCAGATCCGGGCGGTGCAGCACGAGTGCTTCGTTGCAACCGTGATATTGCGTTCCGCCAAAATCGTCATCGGATAGGCCTGCTTCCATGAGCAGCGTGCCCATGGCGCCGTCGAACAACAAAACGCGCTGCGCCAGCGCTTGCAAATACTCAGACAACGGCGAAGACCTCACCCACGGGCGTTCCCGCGCGGTTATGCAACGCAACGCGCTCGAAATCGCGCAGCTTTGCAAAGCGCGATTCGTCAAGCCAATCCAACCGGCGCAAGATTTCGAGCACGGCCGGACCGCGGCCACGCGAGGTTCCATCGATGACTTTGACGACGAGCCCGCCGCGATCGATCGCGGCAGTACCATGCACGCCTTCGGCACCCGACTTGCAGGCCAGCGCCCCGCGCGCCGCCAGCATCAATTCCGTATCGAATTCGTGCGTACCGGAGACATACTCCGGGTGCGCAATCATCGCGTCGCGCACGGTTTTGAGCGCGCCGGCATCGGCATCGTCCATTTCCGTCAACGTAGCAAAGCGCATGAACGAGCGCGCCGCATTGCGCAGCGGGGTCGCGTACACCGGAATGCCGCAGCCGTCAATCGCAATGGGCATCGTTGCCGGATCTTCGTCGGAAAGCCGCGCACAAAATGCCAAGATGCGCTGCTGCGCCGGATTGTCCGGCTGGAGATACGTGTTCGTGTCGGCGCCGAGCAGCAAACACAAAGCCAAGATGCCTGCGTGTTTGCCCGAACAATTGTTGTACGCTGCACTCGGCGCAATACCGCGGTCGTGCAGTTCTTGCGCTGCTCGCGCATTGTACGGCGCATGCGCACCGCACCGCAGTACGGACTCATGCAAACCGATTTTCCGCAGAACCGATCGCACCGCATCGATGTGAAACGGCTCGCCGGTGTGCGAAGCCGCCATGACGGCAATCTCTTTGCTATCGAATCCGAACCGTTCGACCGCACCCGCAGAAATAACCGTAGCCGCAATAAACGCCTTGGCGGTGGAGCGCAAATAGACCGGAACGTCAATCGAGCCGGCGCTGTACGCTACGTCGCCGCCGGCATCGATCGCACAAGCGGCGATCTCGTGGATCGACTCCACAAGACCGCCGCGGGTGACGTGAACGAGAGGTTCGCCTTGAAGCAATTCGTGCGCTAGACCAGCGCCGGTTCCACGATCGTCGCTTCCTGCTCTGCGAATACCGGATTCGAGAGGTAGCGCTCGCCCGTGTCGGCGCCTATCGTGACGATGAGTTTGCCTTGCGATTCCGGACGGCTCGCAACTTGCAACGCAGCCCAAATGTTTGCGCCGGAAGAAATACCGACGAGCATGCCTTCTTCGCGTGCAAGGCGCCGTGCTGTGGCGATAGCGTCCGCGTCGGTGACGCGAATCACTTCCTGATACGATTTCGTGTTGAGCACTTTCGGAATAAAGCCCGTGCCCGTTCCTTGAATTTTATGCGGGCCCGGTTCGCCGCCGGAGAGCACCGGCGATGCATCGGGCTCAACTGCGATCACTTTTAGGCTGGGTTTGCGGGGCGTGAGCACTTCGCTAACACCGGTGATCGTACCGCCGGTGCCGACGGCAGCAACGAAGATATCGATCGCGCCGTCGGTATCGCGCCAAATTTCTTCGGCCGTGGTGCGGCGATGAATCTCCGGGTTCGCCGGATTTTCGAATTGCTGCGGAATGAAATACTTGGTGGGATTCGTTTGAAAGATCTCATTCGCCCGGGCGATGGCGCCTTTCATGCCTTGCGCGCCGGGTGTAAGGACGACTTGGGCACCGTACGCCTTGAGCAAGTTGCGGCGTTCGATCGTCATCGTATCGGGCATGACGAGAATCACCGGATAGCCTTTGGCGGCGGCAACAAACGCGAGCGCAATGCCCGTGTTGCCGGACGTGGGTTCCAGAATCACCGTGTCCGGGCGCAGGCGGCCTTCGCGTTCGGCCGCTTCAATCATCGAGACGCCGATGCGATCTTTGACCGAACCGGCCGGATTGAACGACTCCATTTTGACGGCAATCGTGCCGGGCAATCCCTTGCCGATGCGCGACAGCTTTACAAGCGGCGTATTGCCGAACGTATCGGCAAGATTCTCATAAATTCGTGCCATAGTGCTTTCTGTAACCTACGTGGACAGGCAGGCGTTGCACGCCCTTCGAACACGTATTCGACTGTGTTCTCTTTGGCGGACAAATCCCTATATGTCGAGGCGATGGACCTTTGGATAGATTCCATGCGGTCTCGCCGGCGTTGTTATGTTTCCCACGGGCACTCAGATCATGCCCGCGAGCATGAAGTTATCGTAGCGACAAAGGCCACCGCCAAGATTTGCCGCCACCGTTTTGCCAAACGGGAGGCGCGGGCCGCACAGACATCGCTGTTCGGCGAGATCTCTTCGCCAAAACCGCCGCCCGACTTTGAAGAACATGAATACAACGTGCCTTGGTCCGACGGCGAACATCTCATCACGCTCTTTTCCGCTGGGCACGTTCTTGGCAGTTCGCAGATTTTGATCGAGGGCGAGAGCGGCCGGTTCGTCTACACCGGCGATTTCAAGCTTGCGCCGCCGCTCACGTGCGAGCCCGCCGAGGTCAAACCTTGCGACGTGGTGCTGATGGAATGCACGTACGGACGTCCACAATACGCGTTCCCATCGCGCGAGGAGGTTGCCGGCGAGATGATCGCATTCGCGCGCGATGCACTCGAGAGCGGCGCGGTGCCGGTGTTTTTCGCGTATTCGCTCGGCAAAGCCCAAGAAGCAATTGCGCTACTGGGCAATGCGTCGCTGCCCGTCGTGGCGCACGGGGCGATTGCGTCGATGTGCGCCGTGTACGAACAATGCGGCGTTCAGCTTCCACCGTACAAGAGATACGACGGGTCATTCGATGGCAACGCCGCTATGGTTTGGCCGCCATCGGGACGCGCGCTGCCGAAGAGCCTGCGCAACAAGGCGGTGCGCACCGCGATCCTCACCGGCTGGACGATGGACCGCAGCGCACAGTTCCGCTACGGCGTCGATCGCGGCTTTGCACTTTCCGACCATGCCGATTATCCGTCTTTGCTGCGTTACATCGAACTTGCTCGGCCGAAAAAAGTGCTGCTGAACCACGGATGGCGTGACTTCACCTACCGCCTGCGCCGCATGGGCATCGACGCCGAATACTTGGAAGAAAACGCACAGCTCGCGTTCTTTTAAGCTCAATTATCTCACGGCACGTATCGTGCAACAGTATCTTTAAGGCGCGCCGGCGCAAGAGGGCCGTACAGCGCAGCGGCCGTACGCATCAGCATAGATTGCGAGGTCGCTATGTTCGTTTGCCTCGTCGCTGTTGTGCTCGCGGTTTCCACGCTCGAGTCCGGACTGCGCACGGACCTGACAACGTATCTGGCCGCACGGGCAAAACCCGAGCACATTTCGGCCATCTCGCTCAGCGTGTCGCTCTCGCCCGGCGTGCCGAACATCAACGTGACGGCCGGCCGATCGCAATACGGCACCGGCGGTACGCCCATCACTGCGGCAACACTGTACCAAATCGGCAGCAATACGAAGTCGTTCACCTCGGCCGCGATTCTTCAATTAGAGGCTGAGGGCAAGCTCAACATCGACCAGTCGGCAGGAAAATGGCTGCCGCAATATCCGGCGTGGAAAGACATCTCTATCCGGCGTCTGCTGAACATGACGAGCGACATACCAACATACGACGACGTGCCTTCGATGCTTGCCGCGTATGCGGCAAATCCCACCAAGGATTGGACGGCGCAAGAGCTCGTTGCCGTCGTGTACCCGCAACGCAAGCCGAACGCGGGTTGGCTCTACTCCAACACCGCCTATATTCTCTTGCAAATGATCGTCGAGCGCGCGAGCGGCCACAGCTACGCGAGCGAGATCGACCGGCGTTTCATCCGCAATCCGGCGCTCCATCTGAATTCAACGTATTACGTGGCGAATTTACCGCCGGCGCCGGTAGCGCAGCGCATGACGTCGGGATATTTCTTCAGCACCGATCCCGACAACGCAGCCCTGGCGCCGCTGCTAGGAGCCGATATGCGGATGCTCAGTCTTTCGTGGGCGCAGGGCGCCGGCGCGATCGTTTCGACGCCGGAAGACGTGACGCGCTGGTGTAGAGCGCTGTACGAGGGTTCGGTTCTTCGCCCAAAACAGCGCGCCGAGCTCGAAACGTTAGTTTCGATGCCGTCGGGCAAAGCGCTTGCCGTGACAACTGCCACAGAGTCACGCGGTTTTGGGCTTGGAGTCGGCGCCATGTTCATGCCGCCAATCGGCCACGTGTGGTTTTACGAAGGCGAAACGCTGGGGTATCGCATGACCTATGTGTATTTGCCGAAATCGAACGCGATTATCGCAATCGGCATCAACAGCCAGCCCAACAAAAAAGAAGACAAAGTGGGCCAGCTCGTGATGAGCGTTTATCGGCGCTTACGCGCCGCCGGAAAACTATAAGGCAAGCGCTGCCGCCGTCTACATTTCACGCCACACTATCGTGACCGCTCCACGCCGTGTCCGGCAGCGCCGCTCCTGTTAAAATACGCTAGTCGACGCCGATGTCCCGGGCTACGGCGCGCAACCGTTTGTCGTGAGCAATACGTACGCATCAGAAGGCGCCACGTACAGCGGATTCGTAACGGTGCGCTTTTCGATGTCATGATACGAATGCGTTGTGGCCAGGTGCAGTGAGTAGCCTGCCGTGCTTGCATTCACCACGACGAGCGCACCGCTGAATTTGCGTTCGAAAACGTTTGTTGCGATTTGAGTATAGGCACCGCATGCTGAGCCGTATCGTGTACTGTACTCCGAACGGTACGATAACCGCTGACCGGTTTGCGGCGAGATGTACACTTCCGCGCCGCCTTGATTGATGAGCGCATACGTGGCCAGCGCCCAATCAACTTGCGGCGCGGGAATCAGTGCCGGATCGGTCGGGCACGCCGCGTTGTTATTAAAGGGCTGCGTGCCGTTCCAGCCCGTGCATAAATAGTCTGCAATCAAAAATGCCACGTGATGCGCCTGCGCGTAGTTTGCCCACGTAAAGGCGTTCGAGAGCAATGATGCCGCTTCGGTTTTATACTTCCCGTAGTCGGTGAAACCGCGCTCGTACACCATGGCGTCTGTGTGCGAGAGCATAGCGGCTTCGTTCGTATTCGTCGGCGGATTGTAGAGTGGATGGTTGATGATGAGCTTGAGTCCGGCGTTATGCAAAGCGGTGCTCGCCGCAGCAACCCAGTTCACCATCGCCGAAATAAACCGCGAGTCCGTTCCGGGCCCGAAAACGCGGTTGAATGTGCCGTTGCTATTGTACGTTCCGCAGCCATAATAGCCGCTGATGTACTTCTGGCCGAGCTCGGGGTTGCCGCCGCGCAGGTAGTTGACCAAATCCGTGTTGTCTGCCGCGAGCGCGGTATAGCCGTGTGCTTTCAAGTACGGGATCAACAAATTCATTTGATAATTGATGACGGCGCTGCTTGCAAAATTGAGCGGCACATCGGGGAAACCGTCGGTTGACCAGGCCAGTTGTCTCGTCGGATTTCCGCTGCTATCGCAAGCATAGAGGATCCACGTCGGATAATGACTCTGCCACCATGAAAGCGTGTGACCGGAGATGCTGTAGTCGTCCTCCACGGGAAGCATGTAGCGCGAGAGCAACATGCCGGAGTGCGTCGCGTTCCAGTATTGCGGATAGAACGCGCCCCACACGCTGTCTTCGTGCGGCGCCTCGCCTTCGATCTGCGAAGCTGTCAGCGGTGGATGCGATGTACCGTCCCAATCAAAAATCTGCGTGAGGGCGAACCGCCCCGTCGTATCCGGCAACGTAGTTATGGAGGCCGTCGTAATCGGCGCGTTCATCGCGCTTGGGCCCTGAGCGGCTACCGCTTGTACCGCAGGCGCCACGCCGGCGTGTTGGCACGATGTCAGGACCGAAAGCGAGACAACCGTCGTAAGACACACGAGTAAGCGCACTGCGTTCGTCATAGTTGCGCATAGTATAGAGGCATTGGGGCCGGCGCAAGAACCAGCGAACAGGATGGCGCCATTCCTCAATGGTCCTTGCTAATCTGCACAGACGCCGGGGAGGCGGCTGCTAGTCGATGCCGATGTCCCAGAGCATGCCGAGATCTTTTTTCGCGAATGCCCGGAACGCGATCAGCGTTTCGGTATCGGTGATGCCGTCGAGCGCGCCGATCTTTTCCGTCACGAGATCGCTGAGCTGTTCGTGTTCCTGGACGCGAACGATCGCAATCATGTCGAATGGCCCCGCGACGCTGTAGACTTCCGTGATGCCGTCGATGGCCAGTAAGTCGTCCGCAATACTCTTGAGACGGGGACGCTCGACATTGATGAGAATGATCGCCGTAACCATGGCTGCTCCGGTTCGCCTCGCTCGCTTCCTCCCCCGCTTGATGCTGGCGCTGGCTCTGGCATGCCTGCCGCTTGCGGCCTTCGCGCAGAGCACCGGCAGCGTTCGCGGCATTATTTACGTGCGCGACGGGCATTCGGCCGCGCGCGGCGCCGCAGTTCCGCAAGCTAGAGTCGCGTTGATTGGCCGCGCATATTCGACCGTCGTCAGCGCGGACGTTCATGGCTTTTTCGGCTTTTGGAACGTGCCGCCCGGACCGTACGTCTTAATCGCGGGCCGGGACGAACAAGGTCCGCATGCATTGTTCGGCGAGCGCGCGGTTTGCGTGCGTGCCGGTAACTACGATTTCTTCGAGCTTGCCGTCATTCATCAGAAGATGAGCGTCGACTGGGCGCATCTCACGGAGTGGCGACGCCGCGAACTGCATGAATTCCATTCAGCGGAGACGGCGGATCTGTACAGCATCGGCGAGTGCTAACGCCTAAGTGATCCGTTTCGGGCAAACCTGCGCCGCCATTGCATCCAAAGCGGGCAAGCTCGAAAAGATTGCGCTTCTGGCAGAATATTTTGAATCGCTCGACGATCGCGATCTCGAAGCTGCGGCGCGCTTTTTCACCGGCAATCCGTTTGCCGCGCGCGACGAGCGCAGTCTGAACATCGGCGGCAGCACGATCGTCGAAGCCGCGCGGCGCGCATGGGACATTCGCGAAGGTTCGCTCGCGTCGGCCTATCGCGAACACGGCGATTTAGGCGCAGCACTCGGACCGCAAGTGCGTCCGTCATTCGATCTCGCGCTGTTCTCGGAAACGCTGAGCCCAGCGATGTTGTACGGGCTTTTTGAAGAGATCGCGGCGGCAAAAGGCAAGGCCGCCGGACGACGCCGCGAAGCGTTGTGCGAGCGCATTTTTCGCGCCTGCCGCGAACCGGTCGAAGCGACGTACGTGATCAAAATTATGACCGGCGATTTGCGCATCGGTTTACGCGAAGGCCTGGTCCTCGATGCGCTCGCAAAGGCGTTCGGTGCGGATGCACACGCGATACGCCGCGCCGTCATGCTAGCTGGCGACGTTGGCGTGGTGGCAGTAGCGGCACGTCATCAACGTTTGCACGAATTGCACATCTCCTACGGTGCGCCCATCGGCTTTATGCTGGCAACGCCCGTGATGTACGGCTCGGAGTACAAAGAGCTTCACCAAGCGGCGTGGATCGTTGAAGAAAAGTTCGACGGTATTCGCGCACAGACGCACAAGTATGGGACACAAGTGCGGCTTTTTTCACGCACGCTGAACGACGTAACGCATTCGTATCCGGAAGTCGCCGCTGCGCTGCGCGCGGTGCCCGGCGATTTCATGCTGGACGGCGAACTCATCGCGCAGCGCGACGGACAAGTGTTGCCGTTCCGCTACCTTCAGGCGCGGCTCTCGCGCAAAACGCTCGATGATCTGCTCGTCAGTGAGGTTCCCGTTACGTACGTCGCGTTCGATTTGCTAGCGCAAGGCGATGAGTTTTTGATCGACGCGCCGCTGCTCGATCGACGCGAACGGCTGGCGCTGCTCATTACACCTGCGCCCAACGTGCACGTCGCGCCGTTTACGCGGCTACCCGATCCGCCAACCGCGGAGGCGTTGCACGACCAGTTTGAAACAGCGCGAGCCGCCGGGCACGAAGGGTTAATGCTCAAACGCACGGACTCCGCGTATCACCCGGGGCGGCGCGGCAAATGGTGGCTCAAACTCAAACGCGAGCTCTCAACGCTGGACGTTGTCGTGATTGCGGTGGAGTGGGGTCACGGAAAACGGGCGAAAGTTCTGTCCGATTACACCTTCGCGGTGCGCGGCACAAACGGTGAACTGCTTACCATCGGAAAAGCGTATTCCGGGCTCACCGACGCGGAAATTGCGCAGCTCACGCTGTGGTTTTTGGAGCACCGGCTGCCGCAAAGCGCGCAGCGCGAGCGTGCGCGCGGCGGTGAGATACCGGTAGAACCGAAGATCGTGCTCGAAGTGGCGTTCGATATCATCCAGGAAAGCGATTTGCACGAAAGCGGCTTTTCGCTGCGCTTTCCACGAATCGTGCGTCTGCGCGACGATAAGCCGCCGGAGGAAATCGACAACATCGAACGGGTGCGCGAGATTTATGCCGAAATGCTCCGGCGCGAAGGCATAACGCAAGGAGGTTTATGATGCGGCGATTGGCACTTCTTCTTGGTGCTTTTTTCTTGACGACGGCTGCGGCGAGTCCACCGGTTCGAACCCTGAATCCCATGACCGCGCTCAGCTATCTTGTCGGCGACTGGACGTGCACGGTGCACTCGGGCGGCAAGAGCGAAACGTACCGCGCGCGTTTCTCGTACACCGTCGGCAACACATGGATGCAAGAAACAGACACCTGGACGAACGGCGGCGACCAGCTGGTCTTTACGTACATTCCCGGCAAACGCTTGTGGCGCGCGGTTGTGAGCGAGTACAACGGCAACGTCACCGTCTTCGAAGCCGCCGATACCGGCCTCACGCACGTTGCTTACAAAAGCGTCTATCCGGACGCGACGATGCAAGACACCTTCGATCGCGTCAGCACCACCCGCTTCACGATGCACTTCCGCCAACAAACCGCGCACGGCATCAACACCGGCAACGATAATTGCGTGAAGGCGAAGTAAGGCACCGCAAATAGCGGTGCGGTATCGCGCGCGGCGTAGGCCTCACCGCCAAAAGCGTTTATCGCGATCCTTTTGAATCCGCAGCGCGCGATCGTAAGCGTCGAATGAGCGCTTTGGCTTTCCGCGTGATAAGCTGGCACGCAAGCGTAGATAACCCACCAGCAGCATAATCCCGATCGCCACCAACGCCAGTAACGGACGTTGATGTCCGCCGATTTTGATCGCCGAAAGGCTGGCGAAAACAACGGCGCCCAGCAGCAAAAGCGTCTGGGCGCGCGTCATTGTTATCGGTAAACTCCCGGGCCTATTTGTACTTGAATTTCGCCATGCGCTTTTCGTTGTACGCGGCGATGCCTT
>CAZERJ010000049.1:0-399 GCA_964514445.1 uncultured bacterium
ATCGTCGAGAAGAGCGAGGCGAATTGCCGGCAGCTCTTCGTGCGCGCGCGCAAGCACGTCGAAGAAGGCAAACCGCGCTTTACGGCGTCGAGGAGCGAGCAAGAATCACTTGCGAATCACTTTTTTGCGGCGGCAGAGCGCGGTGACCTTGAGGCCCTGATACAGTTCCTCGCACCGAACGCTGCGTTCTACGGCGATGGTGGAGGGAAAGGCCGCGGCCTCCCACAGCCGCTCTTCGGCGCGGACAAAGTTCACCGTTTTCTTACAACTGGGATCTTCGGGAAATTCGCGCAATACGGCATACGCATGCAGCGCGCGGAGATCAACGGCTCGCCCGGTGCACTGTTTTTCGATCAGGAGCATCGTCTTATCAATGCGTTTGCGCTGGAGATTGCCGCT
>CAZERJ010000049.1:409-19750 GCA_964514445.1 uncultured bacterium
TCCGGACAAACTAACACATCTCGGTTATCCGCTCTCGCCACTGGCCACGACCGGTTAGATCGCCGGGACGAATGCGTTCCCGTAGTGGTGTGCCGGCTCTTGCTTTAGCATAATCCTTGCTGCCGGGGCGAACTAAACGCGGCGCCCACGCATAGTTTGAGCATGATACATTTACTGCTCTTAGCGGTGGTCGTCATCAACGATTTTAAGTTTGCGCCTTCGACGATCACCGTTACGGCCGGCGATACCGTCCGCTTCGAGAACAAAGATCAAGAAGCGCATTCCGTGGTGTCTAGCGGCACGGACAAGACCCTGAATTCGCCCGGAATCGACACGACCGCAAACTGGAGCGTCCGCCTTACGAGGCCGGGCACCTATCACTATATTTGCGGACTGCATCCATTCATGACCGGCACGATCGTCGTCGTGCCTGCGAAGGGACGCAAGACGTGAAACGCAGTGACTTTCTCGAGCACGTAGGCTGGACCGGCGCCGGAATTGCGTACACGCTAACGGCGGGTGGGATATTGTCCGCCGCGCCGGTTGGAGCGGCCCCGGCCGGTGCATATTTCGTGCAGATCAGTGATAGTCACATCGGGTTCCATCAGGCGGCGAATCCGGACGTTTCTGCAACGCTCGATCGCGCCGTCAAAGCGATCAATGCGCTTGCCGTGCAGCCCGAGTTTGTCGTGCATACCGGTGACGTTACGCACTTATCGACACCGGATCAGATGCATGCGGCGCGGGATATTCTTCACCAACTGCGCGCGCCGCTCATCACGTTGCCAGGCGAGCACGACGTCATCGGCGGCACGAAGACCTTCTTCAAGGTGTTTGCATCGATGGCCGAAACGACGCCGTGGTTTTCCTTCGACGCAAACGGAATGCATTACGTCGGGCTGGTCAACGTCTTCAACTTTGAGACGATGGGTCTGCTCGGGCAAGATCAGCTCTCATGGCTCAAGCAAGATCTTGCAGCGCAGCGGAAAGAAACGCCAATCGTCGTCTTCGCGCACGTGCCGCTGTATGCGCTTTATCCGCAGTGGGGATGGAGCACGCAAGATGGTTCCCAAGCGCTAGCATTGCTGCAACGATTCGACCGCGTGACGGTGCTGAGCGGTCACATCCATCAAGTCGTGCGCCACGTCGAAGGCAATATCACGTTTGCAAGCGCAAACGCCACTGCGTATCCGCAACCGCAGCCTGGAAAAGCGCCAAAGCCCGGACCGCTCGTGCTACCTCCCGATGCACTTTTGCATGCAATCGGCTACAGGACCGTCGAACTTGCACACGATGGACGTTCCGTCATCGCCGACGACACGTTCGCCGGATGACGCCCAAGCCGCGCGTGCTTTAGAAGCAGCATTTGCGCGTGGCGAAGTGTGGTCGTTTGAAGCGGCATACCATGCTTACGGCAACATTCTGGTTGGTGCGGCCTACGGCGTGCTTCACAATCGCCGCGATGCGGAAGATTGCGTGCACGACGTGCTCGTGCGGCTTTGGCACGCCCGCAATGCTTACCACCCTAATCGCGGTCACTTACGTTCGTTTCTGGCGGTATGCGTGCGCAACGAAGCGCTCTCGCGTCTGCGTAAGGAGCGCAATCGGGGGCGCATCGACGAAGCATTCACCGGCTCACCGCAAGCATCGCATGAAGAACATTCCATTGATAGCATGATGATCGAGCAAGGTCTGGCAACCCTGAGCGCGCCACAGCGCCAAGCGCTCCAGCTGGCGTATTTCGATGGGCTCACGCACGAACAAATCGCAACAAAACTCGGCATCCCGCTCGGTACGATCAAAAGCCGGCTTTCCGATGCGCTGCGCAAGATGCGCATCGCGATCGCGGAGGACGATCGATCGTGACGGCGCATGTGAGCGAGAATGCGGAGCTGTACGCGCTGGGAGCGCTTAATCCGCACGACGCTGCAGAAGTAGAACGTCATCTCGAGTCCTGCAGCGAGTGCGCGCGGCGTGTTGCCGAGGCGCAAGACGCGATCGCGCTAATGATCGTTCCGCAGCAGCCAAGCTTTGCGCTCGAGCGGCGTATCTCTTCGGCATTTTCGCCGGCGGGAGCGCCGCGCGGGACCGGTGCACTGATTGCTGCGGCGTTCGTCCTTGGATTGTTACCGTCGCTCTGGTTTTTTGCCGGGAACCACGCCGCGCCCCCGGCGCAACAGGCGCATGACGCCGCCGTGCTGGCGCTGGTTGAAGGGCACTTCGTACATGCACCGTTCACGCGCCTCACACCGGACGCACCTCGGGCAAAGATGATCTTTGGCCGGCAAGGCTCGTGGCGCTACCTTATTGCTGAACCCGGCCGCGCGTACGCCGTGGCAATTAAGCAAGGAACACGCACTACGCCGCTTGGACGCCTTCAGGTCAACGGAAAGACCGCCGAACTTTTCGTGGCCGCCGCCCCGTCAGCGGATCAGTATCTGTTGCTCGACGGTACGCGCGTCGTTGCCCGGCTCAACGTACGCCGGTAAAACTGGTTCGTTCCGGCCATGGCGCGCTCCCATGGCGCGGATGTACGTTTTGATCATGAATACATCAACCGTCAGTAAAAATGTTTCCGTCGTGCGCACCGGATTGGACGCGTTCCAACGCGCGGATATCGATACGGTGAAAGGCGCATTTACCGGCGACATCCTTTTCAGACAAGGTCCGTCGGGCGGCACCTTCGAGCGTGTATATCGTGGTGTTGGTTCCGTGCTGGCATTCTTTGCCGACATCTTCACAATGACGGGCGGCGAATTCCGCTTCGAGACCATTGGGTTGAATGACTGCGGCGATGACATCGTCGCGCACTACTGCGTTGTGCACGCCAAACGCACCGACGGGCGCACCGTCGACGCCGAGCAAGTGCAGATCTATCACATGCGCCATGGACTGATCGCTGAAATAGGCGTATACAGTATCGACACGGAAACGTTCGAAGCATTCTGGGCGTAGGGCGCCGTACGCGGAAGACTTGTCGCTTCCGCCGCAGAGTATTCGAGCGACATCGAAGTACTTTTGCGCTATGCTGACGGTATGGATGGTGAACCCGACCTAGCACGAGTGGCCGCTCTTCTTGCCGAACCGGCTCGCGCGGCAATGATTCTCGCGCTGATGGATGAACGCGCGCTTCCCGCAAGCGACCTCGCACGCGTCGCACGCGTTACGCCACAAACTGCGAGCACGCATCTGGCGAAGCTGCGAGAAGCGGGGTTCGTGCACGACGTACGCCAAGGCCGGCACCGGTACTTCCGCCTTGCCTCGGCCGAAATTGCGCGCGCTGTCGAATCGCTTAGCGCAATTGCGCCGCTGCCGAAAGTGCGATCGCTCAACCAATCGCTGCGCGTGCAGCGGCTCGATAAGGCACGCACGTGTTACGATCATCTCGCCGGAGAACTCGGCGTCGGAATTGCCGATGCGCTCGTGGCGCGGGGTGATCTGCAGCGGCTCGACGACGGCTTTATCGTCACGCCGTCCGGCGTGGCTTTCTTCGCTACATTCGGTATCGATGCGCGCGCGTTGTGTAAGGGTAATCCGCCGTTCGTACGGTCGTGCATCGATTGGACGCGGCGGCGTCAGCATATGTCTGGTCCGCTGGGGAAAGCGCTGCTGCAAGCGCTCCTGAAGCGCGGGTGGATTGCGCGTTCTCAACGGAACCGCGTGATCGACGTGGCCGCGAAAGATCAACTCGACATGCTGTTTTTTCGCCGCGAACAGACGCCATCTGCTAACCGCGCGCTGCGCGGTTAGCTCTCGGTCAGACGCCGCACTTCGCTAAGAATCTCGGTGCGCGAATAGCCGCGGCCGAGGAGCGAGCCGACGACTTGCGCGAGCGCGTCGCGCAGGAGGTTCGCGCGCACGCGTTTATCGGCACTCGGTAACCGATCCGGGACGCGTGTACCGCGCCGGCCTTCGCTGATGAGCCAGCCTTCATTTTGTAAGCCGGCATATGCACGCGCAACGGTGTTTGGTGCAACGCTCAAGTCGTCCGCGAGTTGACGAACCGTCGGCAACAGGGTGCCCGGAGCGAGATCACCGCGTTGAACGGCCGCGCGAATTTGCTCCTCGATTTGCTGATATGGCGGAATCTCGAGCGAGGGGTCGAGGGCGATGATCGGTTGATTCATTAAACCGCGATTGTCAGCGGACGCCGGAGGCGGCGCGCCGCCCACAGGAATACCGCACCGAATCCCGCCATCGTGACCAGGTCTGCTATGTGCTGCACGGCATTCGCATTTGCCAGCGACTGCGAGGCGAACACGAATGGCTGCACGCACGCAAAAATGAGCACACCGGCAGTTCGCGAGACGCGCACGCGTTCGTCGATCGCAACTTCAACGTTCAGATCGACGCCCTGAAGCAAGGCGGGGAGCGACGTGAGCCGCCACGCGGCGGCGATCGTGATCAGGGTCGAAATCGTAACAATGACGCTGACAATGCGTAGCGCGGGAACGCTCGCGTAGGTTAACACCGAGAAAGCGGAGAGCGTTACAAGCGCGAGGAGCCACGCGGGAATAACGTCGATAGCGCTGCGCGCCTGTAAGACGGCCACGCGGCGTTCTTGCCGGTTCCGAAGCTGCCAATACACCGACGCGCTGGTGAGCGCCAAAAATGTGCAGAACACTCCGTACAACACCGCCGATGGAGCGACGCGCAGTGCGCAGAGCGCGGCGATGATGAAAGCACCCGTAGCGCCGGCATAGCCGGTCGCATGGGAGATCCGTTCGATTGAAGCTCGCCGTTGGACGGCGTCTTTGACTCGCTGCTCGTCATCGCAATTCGTTACACACAAAAGTTTGGGTGACGTCCGCGTCATAAAATCCGGCCGCCACAACAGGTAGAGGCCAAAGCCGGCAAAGAAAGCGGTCCAGAACCATTGCAGGTAGACGGTATGCCCTTCATTCATTGTATTAGGACGGTAATACAAAGTGGCTGTTTGTGTCAATGGCATGATACAAAGGCCTCGATACGCTGCGCTCCTCGGCCGTGGTTCGATACCTCACTGTGACACGTGCGCCTTTGCGCCGTTCGCGTGCCATGGTGGCAACTTCAGCCCTCAGCGTGAGAGTGTAAGTGGCGCAGACAAGGCTTGCGGTTTTGGATGGGCTGCGCGGGATTGCCGTGTTGCTGGTGCTTTGGTATCACATTTGGGAGATCTCGTGGTTGCCCGCGCCGCTGCCGGGCCTGCAGTTTATCCCGGAGACCGGGTTTATCGGGGTCGATCTCTTCTTCTTTATCAGCGGCTTTGTGATCGTCTATCCGTTCGTGAAAGCGCTGATCAACAAAGACGTGCAGCCGGCATGGATATCGTTCGCGTACCGGCGCGCACTGAAGATTGTGCCCTCATACGCGCTGTCGATCGCGCTGGTTATGGCGCTGGGCTATGTGCAGTTTGCTTCGCCGCAGGATGCGTTCAAACAAATCGTTACGCATCTTCTCTTCATTCATACGTGGTTTGCCGATACCGCCGGCGGCATCAACGGCGTACTGTGGACGCTCGCGGTCGAGGTTGAATTCTACGCGATCTTTCCGCTGATCTGGCTCGCGTTCCGCCGATGGCCGTACGTCACGGCTGCGGTGATGATCCTCATCGCGAACGCTTTCCGGCAGTACGCGTTCTCATGCTGCCTGCACACCAGTGCGCTCATCATGATCGAGAACTTGCCGTCTTTCCTTGACACGTTCGCCTTCGGCATGATCTGCGCGTACATCTACGTGCGTTATCGCGAAAACTGGCGCGGCAACATCGCCAAGGGCAGCGCGACGCTTGCCGCGGCCGCCGGATTCGCAATGCTCGCGTTCATGCTGCATGGGCTTTGGACGATTCGTGCGCAGCCGGACTGGTCGACGGCTTGGGCGATCGCAAACCGCACGCCGTCCGCATTCGTATTCGCGCTCATGGCCCTCGGATCGTTGCTGGCGTACCGCTGGTGGCAGCGGCTGCTCGCAAACCCCGTGCTGCTGTTCTTTGCGGTCATTTCCTACAACTTGTACTTGTACCATCAAGCGCTGGCGCGGCTGTTGTTCAAGTGGCGCATACCGCCCTTTGCGGGGAACAACGAACACTTCGACCCGGTCTGGCAGCTGCGGTACTCGATTATCGCTTTCGTTGTGACCGTCGTTTTCGCAGCCGCCGTTACGTATGCATTCGAGCGGCCCATTTTGTCCATCCCGCTTGAGCGCTTCAAGGCGGCCGCGTTGTCGCCGCTGCGCAGAATCGGGGCACTGCCCCGGGCATGAGCCGGGGTTTTACACTGCTGGAAACGATCGTGGGTTGCGCGATCATTGCGATTGCAAGCGCAGCGTTGTTGTTTGCGATCGGCGGCGCTGCGCGCTTCAGCGGTGAATCCGCCAGCGGACCGGCACACACCGCCGCCCAAACGCTGGCGCAATCCACGATGCACGATCTGCAGACAAGCTGGAAGTATGGTTCGCCCGGAAGCATCAACGGCGGCTTTGCCACCTCGCTCCCGGTGCCGCCGGGAACATCACCCGCAACGGTGAGGGTGAGCAGTTCCGCAGGCGGATTAACGACCATCACCGTTACCGTTGTTTACACGCCGGATCCGAATCACCAAGACTCCGGGACGGTTTCGATCGCCGCACCGGCAACAGTGCGTGGTCCGCTGCCGGGATCGCAAGTCTCCCGGCCCGGGCTGATACCCGATCCGTCCGCGACGCCGACGCCATGACGCTCCTAGGCTCGATGTGGTATACCGCAATCGCCGCGATTGCGGCGTTTACGATTCTGTCGATTGGCGCAGCCGGCGCCCGTATCGCGCAGATCGCGCGCGCGCAAACGTTTGTTCCGGCAACGCTGCATCGTGCGGAAGCCTCGCTTTTGCAAACCGTTGCCGCACAAATGCAAGCCACCGGATCCGTCTCGCCTGCGCCGTCCGTTTCCCCGCTTCCGTCGCAGTGCGCTAATGCGAGTTGCTCGATGAGCACCGGCGCAACCATTGCGCTTACACAGACCTCGGCACTTCAGAACGGCGCATCCTGCGATACCTCGCAGACGAATTGCGCGCAAGACATCCAGACGAACGGATACGTCGCGGAGAACCGCATTACCGCGCGCATCACCGCAACCATCAGTACGGCGGGCGGTTCAGTCCTGGTGGCGCGAAGTGAAAACGTTTCCGTGCGAACGACGCAAACACCGCCGTATGCAACGCTGGCCGGCAATAAGGGCGACGATGGCGGCATGGCACCGGCGACACCGAATCCCTGCAGCACCGCTGCGGCGGGCACAAGCGCCGACACAGAAGTGCGTGTGCAATACAACAATCAAGCAACCAGCGCGTGCAGCGATGCCGGTACGTTTTCAAACGCATCGTTCAGTACAACATCTGGTGCGCCACCTGGATGGCCTTGAGCGCAGGCGAGGATAACCGCTACGCCGTAACTCGCGCAGGTTGTTAGGGCACCGCGCGTTTCTGTATCTGAGCCTGGTTTACGTCGTCTTCTGCTGGGCGCTCAATACGGTCATCCTCAAATATTCGTTTAACGCGTTCGATCCGCTGGCGCTGATGGGTCTGCGTTTCGTGTTCATGACGCCGCTTGCGTTTTTGCTTGCGCGCATGCTGGGCGAGCGCGTGCGCGTGCACCGCCGTGACTTGCCGCTGCTGATCGTATGCGGCGCATGCGGGTACGGGTTGTATCAATATCTGTGGGTGCTCGGCTTAGACCATACGACGCCATTCGCGTCGGCATTGCTAGGCAGCTTGACGCCGGTGATGACGCTGACGCTCGTTGCCGCGCTCGGGCAAGAACGCGTGCGCAGTGGCCGGTGGCTGGGCGCCGTCGTTGCGCTGTTCGGCGTTGCAGTCTTTGAGGGTTTGTTTGCCGGTCACATCACGTTTCACATCGGCGATGCTCTGACGATCGGGTCCATGCTGCTGTTCTCGATCTTCAACGTCGTGAGCGCGCGAATGTTGGATCGGTATACGCCTATGGCGTTCGTGGCGATGACCATGCTCATCGGAACGATCATGATTCTGCCCGGTACGGCTCTGGCGATGTTTCATCAAGACTTCGCGCACATTCCGGCGGTCGACTGGGGCATCTTTGCTTACGCCGTGATCTTTCCAATTTTATTGACGTATCCCGTGTGGAGTTACGGTATTTCGCGCTTGGGCGCCGGACGCACGTCGCTTTTTCAATACGGCACGCCGGTTCTGGCCGGATTGCTTAGCGTTGCGTTACTGCACGCGCGCATCGAGCCGCACGAGATCGCAGGTACGCTGATATGCATTGGTGGCATGGCGCTCTCGCAGCTGCTCGGCAAACAATCGCTGCTTGCGCTGTGGGCGCAGCGCACGCAAGGCGTCGAACGCTAAAGCGCGAAACCGCATAACGTGGAAAACCGTTGGTGGTATTTGCTGCTGGCCATTCCGCTCGTCGCGACGCTGATTCCCCCAATCTACGCGCGCACGCAGCCGGAACTGCTCGGCTTTCCGTTCTTTTACTGGTACCAGCTGCTGTGGGTACTGCTGGCGTCGGGCATCACGTGGCTCGTTTTTACGCGCACGCGAGAGACGCCCGATGAATAATACCGCCGGCATCATTTGTTTGGTGCTCGTCGCCGCTGTCATCGCACTCGGGTTTTGGGCTGCGCGTTGGGGCAACGTGAAGATCCATTCGCTTGAAGAATGGGCGCTCGGCGGGCGCCGCTTCGGCACGCTGATCTACTGGTTTTTGCTCGGCGGCGATGCGTACACCGCCTACACTTTTATTGCGCTGCCCGCGCTGGCGTTTGGCGCGGGTGCGTTTGCGTTTTATGCCGTTCCGTATGCAACCGTCACGTATCCGCTTGCGTACTTGTTCGCATCGCGCCTGTGGACCATCGGCAAACGGCGGGGATATCTCACTACGGCAGATTTTGTGCGTGAACGATTCGACAGCCGGGCGCTGGAGCTTGCGATCGCCGTGACCGGATTGCTGGCGCTCATCCCTTACATTGCGTTACAGCTCATCGGTATGCAAGCGGTGCTCCAGGCTTTGGGATTTGCGGCGCTAAGCTCGGAATTGTTTCTCGTGATCTCATTCGCGCTGCTGGCGGCTTTTACGTTTACGAGCGGCTTGCGCGCTCCCGCACTGATCGCCGTCGTCAAGGATATCTTGATTTATGCGACAGTCATCACGGCCGTCGTTTACATTCCTTCACAGCTCGGTGGCTGGCACCACATCTTCGATGCGGCGCAAACGGCGCTCAAAGCAAAACCAAAACCGGGCGCGATTGTCATTCCGCCGGCGCAGTACTTTGCATACGCAACGCTCGTCTTCGGTTCGGCGCTCGCGCTTTTCAATTATCCGCATCTGATCACCAGCATGCTGAGCGCCAAGAATGTCAACGTCGTGCGGCGCAATATGGCGCTCTTGCCCGCGTACACGCTGCTGCTGGGATTGCTCGCGCTGCTGGGATTCTGTGCCTTGGCGGCCGGCATCAATGTGGGCAAACAACCAAATCTCGCGGTCCCGCTGCTGTTTGCGAAATTCTTTCCCCCGTGGTTTGCCGGCATCGCCTTTGCGGCAATCATCATCGGTGCGCTAGTGCCGGCAGCCATCATGGCGATCGGCGCGGCAAATCTTTTCGCAAGCAACATCTTCCGCTCGTTCAGCGTGCGTCTGCACGGTGAGGCGGCGTTACCGGCGCTCAATGCAAAGGTGCTTGCACTCGTTGTACTGGCCGCTGCGCTCTTTATGGCAATCAACGTGCAACCGGCGTTCGCGATCAATTTTCAACAGCTCGGTGGCGCATGGATGGTGCAGACGATTCCGGCGGGTTCGCTTGGATTGTTTACACGCTGGTTTCGTGCGCCCGCGCTGGTTGCGGGTTGGGTTGTCGGAATGGGCACGGCGGCATACATGGGCTACACAAACGGCTACAGCGGAACGTACGTATTGCACCTGGGATCGTTCGTGCTGGCCGGTTACGTTGGTTTTTACGCGCTCATTGCGAACTTGGCCGTGTCGACCGCGGGAACATTGCTCGCACCGCTGTGGAACGCTGCGCCCGAGCGCGATTTAACGGCAGCGGCAGATTACGCATGACGCGCAGCATTCAGCCTGATGGATGGAAACGGCCCAGCGGTTACAGCAACGGGATCGCTGGCGAAGGTGAGACGCTGTTTGTTGCTGGACAAATCGGCTGGAACGAACGGTGCGTCTTTGAAACTGATGACTTCGCGCAGCAGGCTGCACAAGCGCTTCGCAACGTTGTAGCCGTTGTTCGCGCCGGTGGCGGCGCACCGTCGGATATCGTGCGCATGACGTGGTACGTTACGGACAAGCGTGAGTATCTCCAGGCTACGCAAGCGATGGGGCAGGCGTACCGTGAGATTCTCGGCTCACATTATCCGGCAATGACGCTCGTGCAAGTCGGCGCGCTTTTGGAAGATCGCGCGAAAGTGGAGATCGAGGCGACCGCGATCATTCCTCGGTAGCAGCGCGTTCGCGCAGACGGAATCGCTGCACCTTGCCGGTTTCCGTTCGCGGTAGTTCACTCACGAACTCGATCTCGCGCGGCGCTTTGAACGAGGCGATACGCGAGCGCACGAATTCTTGGAGCTGCGCGGCTGTTTCGTCACCCGGCGCTGCACTTTCAACCAATACTACGTACGCTTTGACGATGTTCGTGTCGCGGCGAGGATCAGGTTTGGCGACGACGGCACATTCCTTGACGTCGGCATGCGCGAGCAAAGCCTGCTCGACTTCCGGGCCCGAAATATTGTACCCCGCAGCAATGATCATGTCGTCGGTGCGCGCGACGTACCAGAAGTATCCGTTTTCGTCCATGCGGTAGGCATCGCCGGGATAATTCCAGCCGTTACGCACGTACTGAAGTTGGCGCTCGTCATCGAGATACCGGCAGCCGGTCGGGCCTTTTACCGCCAGGCGCCCGACTTCGCCCGGCGGCAATTCATTGCCGTGGTCATCGTGAATTTGTGCAACATACCCGGGAACGGCTTGTCCCGTAGAGCCGGCGATGACGCGATCTTCAGGAGAACCCACGAAAATGTGCAGCATTTCAGTACTGCCGATTCCATCGAGGATCTTCAATCCCGTTGCGTCGTGGAACCGGTCGAACACGGGCTTCGGCAGCGTCTCTCCGGCCGAAACGCATTTGCGCAGCGAGCCGATATCGTACTTCGGCGCAAGATCCGCCATGAGGCGATACGCCACCGGTGCGGTGAAAACGACGCTGACGCGGTGTTCTTGAATCGCTTGCAGCAACGGTTCAGGCGGCGCTTTTTCAAGCAGTAGTGTTGCCGCGCCGCAATACAATGGAAACAGCAGCAGACCGCCCAGGCCGAACGTGAATCCTAGCGGCGGACTTCCCGTAAAGAGATCGCCGGTGCGCGGTTGCAAAACGTGCGTTCCGTACGTGCGGCACGTCGCTAGAATATCGCGGTGGAAATGCGCGGCCGCTTTCGGTTTGCCGGTCGTACCGGACGTGAAACCAACGATCGCGATATCGTCGGATGCCGTGCGTACGGTGTCAAAATCCGTCGCTTTACTCTCAAGCGCCGATTCCAGCTCGCCGCTGCCCCAGCAGCGCATGCTCAGGTTCACCGAATTCTCCGTAGCATCCAATTCATCACGTAGGCGTACATCGCAGAGCGCGTGACGGATTTGCAGTTTTTCTTGAATGCTCTGCAATTCCGTGCGGCGGTACAGCGGCATCGTTGTCACGGCGACTGCACCGGCCTTCATGACGGCAAACCAGCTCGCTGCGAGCATTGCAGAGTTGTAGCCGCGCAGTAAAACGGGGTCGCCGGGTACCACGCCCATATCTTCGGTGAGCACGCGCGCGATGCGATTCGCATAAACTTGCAAATCCGTGTATGTCCATTCGAGAGCGGGTTCGACAATACACCGCGCGGCGCCGTGGCCGTCGCGGATATGGCGGTCCAACAGCTCATCGGCGCAATTCAGTTCCGCGGAAAACTCCAGATCCGGCCCGTCGAAAAGAAAGTGCGGCCACTGTTCGTGCGGCGGGAGCATCGCGCGTACGAATTCGTTTACGTGCGCGGTCATGGAGACCGGCGCTCCTGCACCGGTTCGGGGTGGCGTGTTTGCCGTTCTGTGAGCGCATCGATGTTGACGCCGTGCGAGCGCATCCACGCAATGCAGCCATTGCGCAGATCCTCATAATTCGTCCAGAATGGACCCGCCACATCGCGGTGGATCTTCACGACCTCTTCGAGGGCGCTCCACGTGGTAACGACGCGTCCCGATGCGACCATGTACACGACGTCCGAATCAACGAAGTCTTTGCGTACGTAAAATCCCACGCGCTCGAAGAACCGCAACACGGTCAACTCCTTATGCACGCGTTCGTCCGCACCGGCGATGAGGCTCACTTCATGGCGGAACTGCGGGTCTTTCATGCGTTCGGCAAGCTCGAATTGCACGAAATGCCGGGCATCGATCTGGTGAGGCCGGTCGAGCTCCTCAAAAACAGCGAGCAAACCTTCGAACCGCGTCGCGTTGCGTAAATGTTCCAATTGTGCGCGCGTGGCGGCGGTTTGGTCGGCGGACAGGCGCACTTCGCGCAGCGCTGCGAGCGCCGTTACCGCGATAACAAGTCCGGTGAAGAGCGTCGCGATCGCCGAAACGGCTTCCCAGTTCATGAGGCGGGAACGGTGCTCTCCGCGAGGATGGTTCGTGCGATTACGACCTGCTGGATTTCACTTGCGCCTTCGTAGATGCGAAGCGCGCGAACGTCGCGGTAAATACGCTCGACAACTTCTCCGCGGGTCACCCCGCGCGCGCCGAAGAGTTGAACGGCGCGGTCCGCGACGTGGCCGGCCGCTTCCGTCGCGAACCATTTCGCCATGGCTGCTTCGCGCGTCACGCGCGCAGCGCCGGAATCTTTGGCATATGCTGCGCGATACACAAGCAGAGCCGATGCGTCAATTTTCGTTGCCATGTCGGCGAGCGCGGCCTGTGTGAGCTGTTGCGAGGAAAGCGGCGCGCCGAAGAGTTGACGAGATGTCACGTGCACCACGCATTCGTCGAGCGCACGTCGCGCGAAGCCTAGTGCCGCTGCGCCGACGGTAGCGCGAAAGATGTCCAGCGTCGCCATGGCGATTTTGAAGCCTTGGCCTTCTTCTGCGACGCGCCGGTTTGCCGGCACGCGCACATTCTGGAACGATAACGTGCCGAGCGGATGCGGCGAGATCGTATCGATCTGTTCAACGACCCGTAATCCTGGAGTGTCTGCCGGGACGATGAACGCACTGAGGCCTTTTGCGCCATCCGGCGAAGTGCGCGCAAAGACGATGTATACGTCCGCAATATTGGCGTTCGAGATCCACGTTTTCTCGCCGTTGATGATGTACGCGCCGCCGTCGCGCGTTGCACTCGTTGCCGTTGCAGCCACATCCGATCCGGCTTCGCGTTCGGAAAGCGCGAACGCCATGATCTGCGTGCCGCGCGCGATGGGCGGCAAGAATTCGTCGCGTTGCTCCGGCGTGCCGAAGAGCGAAATTGGTGCGCTGCCTAGGCCTTGCATTGCGAACGCGAAGTCGGCGAGCGCGTCGTGGTATGCGAGAGCTTCGCGCGCCAGGCACAGCGTGCGCACTTCGAGATCGAGGGTGGGTTGGAGTAAGCCGCGGATGGCGAGAGTTTCGAGGTAGTGCTTTACGGTGGTTCGGGGGGCCTCAATGCCTCGGCCGTGGTTCGATACCTCACGATGACACTTTGGACCCTCGGACGACATCGCACCCTCGTGCAGCTTAAAGATTTTGTCGTAAAATTCGCGGTGGTGATTTTCGAAGAAAGGCCAACGGAGGAATGAACGGTCGGGCATGTTAGTTGCCCTCAAAGATTGGGCGCTTGCGCTGGGCGAAGGCTTCGTATGCGCGACGGAAGTCGTTTGTCGTCATGCATTCGGCTTGCGCTCTTGCCTCGGCGTCAATGGCGTCGTCGAGCGGCATGTTCCACTCCGCGTGCAGCATGCGTTTGGTCATGGCGTGCGCGAATGTTGGGCCGTTCGCCAAAGAACGCGCAAGCTCCATTGCCTCAGAGAGAACATTCTGCGGCTCACACAGACGGTTGTAAAATCCCCACGCATATGCGTCTTCGCCGGGAAGATCGCGTCCGGTGTACAGTAGCTCCGATGCGCGGCCTAGCCCGATTATGCGCGGGAGCATCGCGCACGCGCCCATGTCGCAGCCGGCGAGGCCCACACGAACAAATAAAAATGCAACGCGGCTGCGCGCAGTGCCGAAGCGCAGATCGGAGGCCATTGCTAAAATCGCACCGGCACCGGCGCAAACGCCGTCGACCGCTGCTACGATAGGCTGAGGGCATGCGCGCATCGCTTTGACGAGATCGCCGGTCATTTGCGTGAATTCAAGCAGCCCGTCAGATGTGCGCTGCGTGAGCGGGCCGATGATTTCGTGTACGTCGCCGCCGCTGCAGAAATTTTCGCCCGCACCCGTCAGGACGACGGCGCGAACACTCTTGTCATCGGCAAGTGCCCGGAACCGGCGTACCAGTTCAGCGTAGGATTCAAACGTGAGCGGATTTTTACGTTCGGCGCGATCTAGCGTGACGATGGCGGTGCGGTCCTGGATCTCCCATCGCAAACCGTTCATCGGAAGCGAAGGTCCACGGGGATCGAAGTTTGCTCGCCGGAGGCCGTATATGCAATCAATTCACCGTGCAGCTCCTGGCGATAAATCACCGGCACCGTTTCCACGAACGTATTGAACGAGAAATCACCGAACGTTTGCCGCGGGATCTCGAATGAAAAGAATGGTAAGCTCAGGACGAGCGAAGCGACATTCGTACTGGTGATAAAGCGCCCACGCCACCAGGTGTTCCGGCGCACATCGGTCGATGAGAACTTCACGTATTGAATGACCGCCGGTGCAGTCGGCGGCATTACGCGCGGTGGCGGCGGCGAACTAAACGGCACGTTCGCAGGTTCGGATGCCGGATTTGAGAATCCTAGGCTGGTGTTCGACCGTCTTATCGTGGTGGCCGGCTTTTGGACGGTACTCGGTTTATACACCGATCTCGGCTGGCATATCCGCCACCACGTCGACACGTTTTTTACCGCGCAGCACGCGATTCTGTACTCGGGCCTCGTCGTCTTATTCGCCGCTGTTTTGCTGGGGCGGCGCGAGCGCCGCGATGCCGGCGTACTCCGGGGCATCGCGCTTTTTGCCGCCGGGGGCATCGCGGACATGATCAAGCATCAGACGTTCGGCATCGAGCATGATTTCGACGCGCTCGTCAGCCCAACGCATCTCGCGATTGGCTTCGGAGTTGCAATTGCGGTCGCGACGCCGCTGCGTTCGCCTTCGCTGCCGCAAGCTCGTATGCTGCGCGAGCAGTGGCCGGCGATCGTTTCGCTCGCAATGCTCGTCGAGTTGCTGCATTGGGTGACAAACCCGCTGTTCCGTTTGAACGCGGCAGCGATGTACTCGACGCCGTTGCCTCATCAACTAACAGCGGACGCGCTTACCTTGCAAACGTTGCATCAATACGAGCAAGGCGGCGCCATTGTCGCGGCACTGCTGCAGGCGTTGCTCGTTGCCGGACCATTGCTCTGGGCGGTGCGGACGCTGCGTTTGGCGCCGGGATCGTGTTCGCTGTTGATGTTGCTCGGCGTGCTATTCATCGCTTTTACCAACGCGGTTTCGTATGGCGAGACGGGCGTCGTCCTTATCAGCGCGTTGATGAGCGGTGCGGTTGCCGACGCGCTGTTGATGCGCTTTGGTTTCGGACACATCCGCCAACGTCAGTCACTGCTTGCACTCTTTGCCGGCGCGCCGGTTTTGGTCTTCCTCGGCGTGCAACTCCTGCTCACGGCGCTCTTGCAGCGTTTGTGGTGGGATGCTTCCTTCGCGACCGGCATCCTGATCCAAAGCGTCACGATTGCGTGGTTCTTAAGCGCGATTGCCTTCGCGTCACGTGACGACCGCGCGAGCGCTTAGAAGCGCGTTCGCAATCGCTGCGGCAGCAGCGGTCGCACACGCGCTCACGCTCTCCCGGTACGGTTTTTATCGCGACGAGCTGTATTTTTTAGCATGCGCGAAGCGGCTAGCCTGGGGTTACGTCGATCAACCGCCGCTGATGCCAATTTTGGGAAGCATCGCCGGACACTTCGGAAACTCGATCGTCGCCTTACGCTTGCCCGCGCTCATGGCCGCCGCCGGCGCCATTATTGTTGCTGCTATAGTGGCGCGCCATTTCGGAGCGGGCGAGCGCGGGTGCACGCTCACCGCAGCGGCGGTTGCGCTTATGCCGGGTTCGCTGTTCTTAGGCAACACGCTAACAACAACATCGCTTGAACCGCTCACGTGGACGCTTATCGTTCTTTGCGCACTTCAGCTGCGCCTGAAGTGGAGTGCGCCATGGTTTGCTTTGCTCGTTGCTTCTTGCACCGTTTCGGCGTACGCGAAATACTCGGTATTCTTACTGCTGTTTGGCCTCATTGCTGCCGCAGTAATATTGCATGAACGGCGCACGGCGATTACTCTGGCCGGCGCAGCGGTTCTCAGTCTTCTTTTTCTGCTGCCCAATATCGTATGGCAGGCACAGCATCAGTTTCCAATCCTCGACGTACTTCACGGCGATCTCGTTGGCAGGCACGCATTCGCTTCCGGCTTGCAGCCGGAGTTCAGCAATCCGCTTATTAACGCGCCGCTGTTCCTGCTCGAGCAACTGCTCTTTGCAGGACTTTTTTCATCGCCACTCTGGATTGCCGGTTTGCGCCGCAGCTCGTTCCTAATGGTAAGCTACGCCACACTCATCGCAGCATCGCTTGTCCTTGCCGCTAAGGGGTATTACGTCATCGGCGTTTATCCCGCGCTCTTTGCCGCGGGCGGTGCAGCCGTCGAACGTTGGTCTTCGAACGCACGCAAAGGGTTGGCAATCGCGATCGTTTCAGGCGGCGTTGCGCTCGCGCCGCTGACACTTCCCGTCTTACCGGCGAACGTTCACTCGCCGAATCCGCTGCTCGCCGACGAATTTGGCTGGCGCGAGCTCACTGCAACGGTTGCGCAGTCGTATGCTGCGCACGGTCGCGGTTTACCACTTTTTGCAGATACGTATGGCGTCGCTGCGGCTTTAGAGTTTTATGGACGGCAGTTCGCGCTGCCGCAGCCCATTAGTTCGCAGAATCAATACTACGTTTGGGGAACACGCGGGCAGAATTTGTCGAGCATCGTTGCGGTCGGCGCGTCGCAATACCGGCAGCTGCGGCGACTGTATCGCCGCGTCGATCGCATCGGCCTTTTTCGGGACGATCGCCGTGCTGCGGCCGAAGGGCCGACACCGATCTATCTTTGCAGCGATCCAATCGTCTCCGAGCAGTACATCTGGCACGCGTTACGGTGGTATGGCGCATAAACATACGGTATCACGCATAAGCCGCTAGTTCGGGCTGCGGGCGATTGAGCAAAGGTGCAATTCTCTCGCAAACGATGTACGATGATGACGGCAGCCGGGTTTTTCCGCGGCGGCTCGCATGCATGACGCTACATCGGCGGCAATACAATTTCGTTTCCGTTGCCGTCGGTGTAAACCAGCTCCAATGTCGCGTCCGCAACTTCTTGCGCCGTTACTATACGGCCGCCCGGATTCGTGAGTGCAAGCTGCGAGCGCGCCTCTTCGGCGCTCAGCCCGGCGTGTTTGACGATGTTCTGAATTGCGCGATCCATCATTGCGGTTTCCGTATAGCCCGGACAGATCGCGTTCACGGTGACACCGGTTCCTTCCAGTTCGGCGGCGAGCGAGCGCGTCAGACCCACGATGCCATGTTTACTGGCCGAATACGCGGCGATATACGGCGCGCCGAAAAGCCCGGCAATGCTTGCGATATTCACGATGCGCCCCCAACTTTGCACGAGCATTCCATCCAGCACGGCGCGCGTGCAAAGATACGTGCCCGTCAAGTTGGTCCCGATGATCCGATCCCACATCGCCTTGTCGGTTCGCTTGAGTGGCGCTGACTCCGCAATGCCTGCGTTATTGATGAGAATATCGACGGTGCCGCTGTGTTGGACCGCTTTTGCGAATGCGCCTCGAACCGATCCGTCGTCTGCGACATCGCAAGCGACGGCGAAAAATGCGTCGCCTGTGTCCGGTGTACTGCGGCTCATCGCCGTAATCGTTGCGCCCGCCGAGTGCAGCGATCGCGCAATCGCAAGGCCGATGCCGCCGCCGGCGCCCGTAACCACGGCGTGGCGCCCGTGCAAATTAGGCGAGATAGCCAAGCCCAAATCCCAGAAAGAAACCGACAGCCATCGAACGCTGCATGGTGCGAAGGCGTGCGTCGTTCGGACCGGTGATGACCCAGCCGGTCACAAGCGCAAGCCCAAGTAGATAGAACGCCACGACATCGATCCGGCTAAACGCTCCACTATATTTGTCCGGCGGCTTCGGCCATGCGCGCGAGATTTCGTTCGAGCTGCGATTTTCCCGGAAGATACTGCACCGGCCAATCCGCATCTTTATAACCCAGCTGCGCCGCAGCGTGGAGCGTCCAGTTTGGATCGGAAAGATGCGCACGGCCGATCGCGCACAGATCGGCGCGTCCCGCCGCGATAATACTGTTGACGTGATCCGGCTCGTAGATGTTGCCCACCGCCATCGTGGCGATCCCAACTTCGTTCCGAATGCGATCGGCATACGGCGTCTGGTACATGCGCCCGAATACGGGTTTTGCATCCGGTGACGTTTGGCCGGTGGAAACGTCGATTAAATCGGCGCCGGCGTCTTTGAATGCACGCGCGATGGCAACGGAGTCGTCTGCCGTGATGCCTTCAGGATGCCAGTCCGTTGCAGAAATCCGCACCGACACCGGCTGGTCTTGCGGCCAGATCGCGCGCATCGCTGCGAAGATTTCCAGCGGATAGCGCAAGCGGTTCTCCAGCGAGCCACCGTACGCGTCGGTGCGCCGGTTTTGCAGTGGTGTTATGAAGCTCGAAAGCAAGTATCCGTGCGCGCAGTGCAGCTCCAGCATATCGAAACCGCACTCGATGCCCATGCGGGTTGCGCGAACGAATTGTTCTTTGACCGCATCCATGTCGGCGCGCGTCATCTCCGCCGGCGTTTGATTGATCGGCGCATACGGTAGCGCCGAGGGTCCAAGTACCGGCCAGTTCTCGTCGTCCAGCGGCTGATCCATGCCTTCCCACATGCGTTTGGTCGAGCCTTTTGGACCGCTATGGCCGAGTTGCAAACAGATCTTTGCGCCCGTCCACTCGTGTACGAAATCGACGATCGTTTTCCACGCGGGGACATGCGCGTTGTGGTACATGCCGGTGCAGCCCGGAGAGATACGTCCCTCCGGGCTCACGCAGACCATCTCGGTGTAGA
>CAZERJ010000050.1:0-19721 GCA_964514445.1 uncultured bacterium
TGCACACCATTTCTACATGAAAAAGCCTCGTCTTGCGGGGCTTTTTTGTTATGGCTGTCGCTTTTCGCCGCCGTTGACGACGGTCATCGCCCGATTCAAACCGGTGATTTCAAAGACGCGGCGCACGCCCGGCGAGGCGACAATGACCATATCGAACGGATCGCGGCCCAACTCTTCCCACCGCCGCCGGTAGCGCATGAGCACAGTAAGGATGGACGATTCCATGATCGCAACCTGGGAGCAATCGATAATGAGCCGCTCTATAGTTGCCGGATCGGGTAGCAGCGACTCCACGTCAGCTCTGGTGTTCACATCCAGACTGCCCGTCAGCGCAATGTGGGCAGTGCGAGCGTTTGCTTGGTAGTCCACAGCCAAGTGAGTACTCCAATAAATTGGAGACTCTTGCCGCTTCTCACGGCGTTCTCAAAGATTCCCCGGGCCTTTCACATACCGCCAGTAGCGTAGCAAACATCATGATTCTTAGCCGAACCGGCGTCATTGGATATGTCATCGCGGTCAGCGGGTCGCAGATGACCGTTCGCCTTACATCTGAAGCGGCCGACGATCCGAACATGCGTATCGGCGCGATGGTCAAGTGCACGGGCCGTGCGCGAGAGGCGCTCGGCACCGTCTCCGCGGTTAAAGTTGACGCGGTGCGTTCGGAAAGTCAGGCGCTGGTCGTCGATTTCATCGGGGAAGTGTTCGCAAGCGACGAACGCCGCGCGTTTGTGCGCGGGGTCTCCCAGCATCCCGCGCCCGGTTCGCCTGTCGTTCTTGCGACCGAAGACGATGTGCGAGCGATTTTTTCCGGTTCGGGACGAGGCCGCATTCGCGTCGGATCGCTCTACCACAACGAAAACCAGGCCGCGTACGTAAAGATCGACGATCTGCTCGGAAAGCATTTTGCGATTTTGGGTGCGAGCGGATCGGGAAAATCGTGCACGGTTGCGTTGATTCTCTCGGCGATCTTGGAGCGGCATCCAAACGCGCACGTGCTGATGCTCGATCCGCACAATGAGTACTCGGCGGCGTTCGGCGATTTGTGTGAAGTGATTAACGTCGACAACTTGCAGCTGCCGCTTTGGCTCCTGGACTTCGAAGAACTGACTCGCGTGCTCGTGCGGGGCGGGACGCCGGCGGAGCGCGAATCCGAAATGCTGATTTTGCGCGACGTCATCACCCGCGCGCGCCGCCATTTTGCCGGTGGGCAGCTGCAAAATATTTCGATCACCGTCGATACGCCTGCGCCATTCAGAATTTCCGACGTTATGCGCTTTCTCAACGAATCGATGGGCCAGCTCGAAAAGGCCGACTCAACACTTGCGTATTTGCGCCTGCGCTCACGCCTCGAAGCGCTCCGCGGCGATCGCCGTTTTTCGTTCATGTTTTCCGAAACGCTGACCGTTCATGACGTGCTGCCGGAACTCGTCGGCACGTTGTTGCGCATTCCCGTGAACGGGAAGCCGCTTGCGATCGTCGATCTCTCGGGCGTTCCATCTGAAGTAACCGACGTCGTCGTCTCTGTATGCTGTAGGCTGATGTTCGATTTCGCCGTTTGGTCCAAGCGCGAGCTTGTGCCGCCCGTGCTGCTCGTGTGCGAAGAAGCGCATCGGTATATTCCGGCCGAACACACCGGCGTTACCGCAACGTCACGCTCGATCACACGCATCGCAAAAGAAGGCCGCAAATACGGTCTTTCGCTCGCGCTGGTATCGCAGCGGCCGACGGAGGTCTCGACGGAGGCGCTCTCGCAATGTGGAACCGTGTTCGCGCTGCGGCTGGGAAACGATCGCGATCAGGACTTCGTGGCACGCTCCGTTCCCGATGCCGCGCACGGTATTCTGGCTGCGCTGCCGAGTCTACCGACGCAGCAGGCGATCGTTTCGGGCGAAGGTGTTCCTATTCCGATGCGCATTCATTTAGACAGCTTACCGCCGCATCGCCGTCCACGCAGTCACGGCGCGATTTTCTCGCTCGAATGGGATAGCGATTCAACAACGGTCGACGTACGCGACGAGGGCGTACGCCGGTGGCGCGCTCAAACGCGATAGTTCGCCGTGCAGAGCTTTTACCGCGTAGAATACCGGCGCGATAAAGACGACACTGCAGGTACCCTCATCGAGCGCATCGCCGGCGCAGTCGAAGCTTCCGGTTCTGCGCAGCACCCGGTGTCGTTCTCGTTCAGCGAGCCGTTCATCCCCGGCGCGCGTTCGACGATCGACTATCTCGTAAAAAGCTTTCCTATCTTTGAATCGTACCGCTCCGTATCCAAAGGCCGTGCCACGCTCGGCGGTACGTATGTTACCGACATCCCCGCGGATGGCTCGAAACGGCCGCCTGTACCCGTTTCCACGCTCATCGAAGTCGCGCACGGCATCCCGCGCCGTTTCAATTTTGGCAACGCAAGTTTTATCTGGCGAAACGTTCCGGCGCTGGATCTTCAACCGGACGCCCCGCGCCCCGATAGCGGCGCGGCCGGATTCCATGGACGCCTTATCGGACGTTTCGGCGACCCCGGCATTTACGTAGCATCCGCGTGGGGGGCTCCAAACGCAGCCTTAACGTGATCGCAATCGCACGGCTAGAGCCAAACGGGCGCGTCACGAAAAAGCCGCAGCTGCCCGAGTCGATGCAGCAACTGCTGTAAGGGATCGGCCGGATAAAAACCGGCGACGTCTTCGCACTGCCGGACGCCGGCGAGCCTGCAACGCAAACCAAAGAGCGCCTCATGGAAGTCGACGAAGTTTTCAAACGTGCACGCGAAGCGTTGCCGGAGCGTTTGGCATCGTTGCCGCTAGAGCAGATCCGGTTTCCGGAACGCGGCGAAGTCACGCCTAAAAATCCGGGATCGGTCAAGGAGCCCGCTGCGCGTGCGCTGGCGCCGCTTTCCTATGCACCGATGTCGGCCACGGGAGTGCGCGGCGCGCTCGTCTTCGGCAAATCCGTCGACGGCGGCGAACTGCGCATCACCATCGATACCGGCACGTGGTCGCACCACTTCCACGCCAGGTTCGAAATTCGCAGCGAGCAGTGGATACGTTCGATGGCGATTCCGCTATCGGCAACGTTTCCGCAGGGACATTACCAGCAAATCGATCGCGAGCACATCGATCGCCTTTGTACGAATCTCGCCCTCGTCGTGCGCGAGATTGAGGCGCATGTGTATCCTGCGGTCGCCCAAGCTCTCCAGACAATTAACGCGTCGTAAACGTTCCCACGGGTTGGGTATATTGCGCGCTGCACGCCGGCGGATTGTTTGCCCAATCGGTATAGACGTCCGTAACGGTGTACGTTGCCGCCGGTGAGAGCGCCGGTAGCGGAACTGCTACGTATGGGCCCGACCACCCGAAGGTAGGCGGCGGCGTTGCGAACGGCGTCGGATATGGGGACGGTGCGATTGTCGGCGCGCCGAGCGGCACGTTGCCGGCAGCCGATGAAACGACCATCGTTAGGCCATTCCCAGGCGCGGCGCCCTTCTCGATGAGTTCGCCGATGGACGTTGCCACGTTCGTGCTCCCGCTGGGAGGGTACGCCAGCCAGGCAGCAATCGGCGTAGGTCCCGGCGAGGGTGGCGGACACGTGGCGGCCGTTTGCGGCGCGACGTTGTTCGCGCTGCCGATCGCTCCCGAGCCGGTGCACGCTGCTAACGCGGCAACAAAGACGAACGCTGAGGACCCGCTATTGCGCACGGTGATTACTCCTGGAACGCAGCGACAAATTCTTCCGTTTGCGGTGCTATAATTGTTCCCCCGCTACGATATGGGAGGGAACGTATGCATCGCATGTATGTCGACTGCCGTGAGTTTCCCAGCGATATCAACTGCACGGTGGCAATTTCCGGCACGCCGGATGAAGTTCTGAAAGTCGCAACCGAACATGCCGTCTCCACGCACGGGCATCAAGACTCGCCCGAATTGCGTGAAACGATCCGCGGCATGATGAAGGAGGAGGTAACGGCGTAGCGCGAGCGCGCTTGGTCTGCCGCACTCTCAGCTGATCCTCAGGACGTTTTAGCGCCTCCACGCGTTTATCGTGCGGAGGTTCACATTCAGCATGAGAGTTCTACGAATCATCACCGCAGGCGCTTTGCTCGCGGCGCTTTGTGCGTGCGGTGGCGGCGGCGGTGGCAACATCTTCGGCCCCGGCGGCGGCAATATCGGCCAGCAAACTTGCGATCCTGGAACGAGCGTTCAGCTCGCAAGGCCTGCGTACGGCAGCTACGCTTCGAACGTCAGCAACATCGAGATCGTAGCCAGCGGCAACAACAACACGCTATCCAACACGTACCAGAATTGGAACGTCTCGGTGGTCAATCAATACTCGGGACAAACCTTTACCGGCAATCAACTCAGCCCGGTGCCGGATACAAACGGACCGCATCCGTTCACGCAAGATTTCTACTACAATTCGCAGCTCAACACGACGTTGCCGTCGGGGAACACGTGGAACGTGTACCTGAATGAGAACAACTACGGCGGCTACAACGGCTATTGTACCGCCTATCCGGTTGGCAGTTTCTCGACCTAAATCAGCGAGATCTCGCGCGGCATCGAAAAAATAATCTCGGGCTCGGGACGGCCGAACTCTTCGATTTCGAACGTTCCGAGCTCGCGAAGCCGCGTCACGATGGCCTGCGTTAAATACTCCGGCGATGACGCGCCTGCCGTGACACCGACGCGCGCCACACCGGCAACCCAAGCCGGATCGATCTGGGCAACCTGATCGATGAGATACGCCCGTGTCCCAAGCTGCTGCGCGAGTTCGCGCAAACGCAGCGAGTTCGAACTGTTCTCCGAGCCGACAACGATCAGGACATCGCACTGCGGTGCCAGCGCGCGTACGGCGTCTTGCCGGTTTTGCGTCGCGTAACAGATGTCGTCGCGCGCGGGCGTTCGCACGTTCGGAAATCGCCGGCGCACCGCGTCCATAACTTCTTTGGTTTCATCAACGCTGAGCGTGGTTTGCGTGATGACCGCGACACGATCTTCATCCGGCACGTTCACGTGCTCGACGTCTTGCGCTGTTTCAACCAGCGTAATTTGATCGGGAATCTCGCCCATCGTGCCGATGACTTCATCGTGATCGGCGTGACCGATGAGCAGCACATGTAATCCCGCTTTGGCAAACTTGATCGCCTCGTAGTGCACTTTCGAAACCAGAGGGCACGTAGCATCGATAACACGTAGCTTGCGATCGGCCGCAGCTTTACGCACAGCCGGCGAAATGCCGTGCGCGCTGAACACTAAGATCGAACCCTCCGGCGCTTCTTCTACTTCTTCCACGAAGACGGCGCCGCGCTCGCGCAAACGTTCGACGACCTCGCGGTTATGCACGATCTCTTTGCGCACGAAGACCGGACCACCGTGTTGATCCAGCAGTTGATCGACTACGGCAATCGCTCTATCCACGCCCGCGCAACATCCGCGCGGATTCGCCAGCATCATCTTTTGCGTCATCGTTAAACGGTGTTCCGCCGCCGCATGGGTAAACCTTGCCCATGCGAGCAACCCGGGCACGCGTGTGGCTCGCGCGAGCACGCGCGATGATACCCAGCGTCATTAGTGCTGCCTCCGACAACGATCCGACAACTGTCGCAACACTGGCAGTCATTGGTTCGACGACGGTCTACGAGCTGGGCTGGCTCGTTCTGCTCGTTATCCCGATGCTCGCCACGGTCCAGACCATCAGCGCGCAAATCGGCGCGGCTACGGGGAGAGGGCTTGAAGATCTCGTTCAGGCGCGCTACGGCCGGGCAGCGGCCATCGTCATGCTCGTCACCGTCCTTGCAGTCAATGTGTTGACGCTTGCCGCGGATCTCGAGGGAGGCGGCGCGGCGCTGGATCTTTTGACCGGCATACATTACTTGGTGTGGACCGTTCCACTGTGCATCCTCGCGCTCGCATTGCTCATTATCGGAACGTATTCGCGCATCGAACGCGTACTTGTATACATTCCCCTTGCATTTGTTGCGTACGTCGGTGCGGCGTTTCTCGCGCATCCAACGTGGAGTAACGTTCTGAAAGGCTCGTTCATTCCGCACTTCGAGCATTCTAAAGACTTTATATCAGGCGCTATTGCATTACTCGGCACGACACTCACCGCGTATTGTTACGTTTGGCAAGAAATCGAGTTCAAAGAGGAGCGGCCACCACTGCGGCGTCTCGGTCTGGTGCAAGTTGAAGCAACACTGGGCGCGATCGCTGCCGGCATTACTTTTTGGTTTATCGTTATCGCAACGGGTGCAACGCTGGGCGTGCATCATAAAACCGTTCAAACCGCGCAGGAAGCAGCAATGGCCCTCGAACCGGTCGCCGGAAAAAATGCAGCAACGCTTTTCGGCATCGGGCTGCTTGGATCTGCGTTGCTTGCAGTTCCCGTGCTCCTGGCAACGTGCGGGTATCTCGTCTCAGAAATTTTTGGATGGGCAGGAAAACTCGACCGCAAGTTTTTTCAGGCACGGCGTTTCTACGGCGTTATGATCGTCGTTGCCGTCGTCTCGTGTACGATTACATTTATCGGCATCCCACCGATCCGGTTGCTCTTCTTCAGTTCTATCGTCGGTGGCATCGCGACGCCGATCTCGCTGGTGTTCGTTCTTCTCGTCGCACAAAACGCAAAATTGATGGACGGCGCCCGCTTGTCTCCCTTGCTCAGAGCGGCAGGGTGGGCGACCGCAGCCATAGTGATCGTCGCGGTGGGCGCTTACTTCTACCAAGTGCTCACAGGTCAGTCGTAACCCTTTGGGCGAAACCCCCATCCCGCCATGAACGACCAGCCCACGCGTCCGCCCGACGACACTGAAGTTTTGAATCCGCAAGAAGCGCCCGTTTCCGAAGCCCCCGCTATTGAAGAAACGCCCGCGCCCGTGCAACCGGAGCTTCAGCACGAGACCGCAGCGTCGGAAAATCCGGCAACGGAGTCGACGGAGTCTGCGGCGGATGGAAATGTGGCGACGGAACCGTCCGCGGAGCAGCCGACGGTACTGAGCGAGGCTGAGGCTCCGGTTGGCGAGATTCCGGCCGTCGAAACGACCGCTGCACCGCAAGCACCGAAGACAGAGAAACCTAAACCGACGCCTGAAGAGCTGCAAGCGGCCAACGAAGAGCGTCGTAAACGCGCGCAAGCAATTTGGCAGCGTTTGGTCGATGCCAAAAGCAACGGCGACGTTGTTGAAGCGATCGTCAAGTCGACGGTCAAAGGCGGATTGCTGGTCGACATCGAGGGCTATCGCGGTTTTCTTCCGGCATCGCAGGCCGGCGTGCCCAAAGGCGCGCCGCTCGATACGCTGGTCGGCACGAATGTTTCGCTCAAAGTTCTCGATATCGACGAGAGCCGTAAGCGCGTCGTCGTCTCGCAACGCCGCGCGCAGCAGGAGCAGCGCCGCTCGGAACGCAGCGCGCTGATCAAATCGCTCAAAGTTGGCGAGGAGCGTGACGCGAAGGTCGTGCGCTTGGCCGACTTCGGTGCATTTGTCGAACTCGGTAGCGGTGTTGACGCACTCATTCCGGCGAGCGAACTTGCGTTTGAACGCGTGGATAAACCGAGCGACGTCGTAAAAGTCGGCGATGAGTTCAAAGTGCGCGTGCTTCGCATCGATCAAAACGGCAAGAAGATCGCCGTTTCACGTAAGGGCGCGCTCGCCGATCCGTGGCGCGACAACGCGGCGCTGTTGCAACGCGGCAAAAAGATCGACGGCAAAGTCGTTGCCAAAGAACGCGGCTTGGACGTTGAGGTGGCACCGGGAATCGTGGGTTCGATCAGCGACCGCGAAGCCAATCCCGACGAGTACGAGATTGGCGAGACCGTTGAGGTAACGGTTCGCAATGCCGACTTCCGGGCACGCCGCTTGCGCCTTTCGCTCGCGCACACGGCGGCGGTGACGATGACCTCGTCGACGTCGTTCGCTCCCCTCGGCGCCGAGCTGCGAATCCCGACCAGCGACCAGTCGTAGTTCAACGAAACCCTGGCCGCAGCCGTAGGGTTTCGTGCTATATTCCTGATTGGTGGGGATATGGCAAAGATTTTAATTCAAACGACGATTCCATACAGCCAGGACGACTGGCACGTCGGGCGCTTCAGTTTACTCACGCAGCTGCTCGCAGAAACCAACGACGTCATCGCGCGCAATAAGGAAGCCGGAAACGATCCGGTTCTTTCGACACTAGATCGAAGCGATTACGATCAACTTTGGTTGATCGCCGTCGATACCGGTAACGGTTTGACGCGCGAGGAGTGCTCCGCGATTTCGCAATTCCGCCGCAACGGCGGTGGACTCTTCGTCACTCGCGATCACATGGATCTTGGAAGCTCCATTTGCGATTTGGGCGGCGTGGGCGAAGCCCATCACTTTCACTCGCGCAATCTCGATCCACTTGAAGAAAATCGCACGCGCGATGATAACGTTACGCTATCTATCGATTGGCCGAACTACCATTCCGGCAACAACGGCGACGTTCAGGAAATAGAAGTCGTTGAGCCGGTGCACCCGCTGCTGCGGCGCGCCGACGGCAAGGTCATGAAATACTTTCCGGCGCACCCGCATGAAGGTGACGTCGGCGCACCACCCGCCGATCCCACCGCGCGCGTCATCGCATGCGGGCGCAGTAAAACAACCGGACGCCGGTTCAATCTCGCCGTCGCATTCGACGCGGCCGGCGCTGAAGGCAACGCTCTTGCTGAATCGACCTTTCATCACATCGCCGACTACAACTGGGACACATCGATGGGTTGCCCCAGCTTCGTCGGTGAACAACCCGGAACGCAAATCGCACAGCATCCCGAACTGCTCGACGACATCAAGCAATATTGCCGCAACCTCTCAGAGTGGCTAACGAAGAAACCCGTTCGAGTTCCCGCGTAGACGCCTGTACCAAACTCGGATCAGCGGATCTTCAAGTTGTCGAACGCATACGTCGTTACCGCGCCGTACACGAAACGCGGAACGATGTCGGCGATCCAGCCGCTCATCCCCCACGTTCGCGGATCGGTTTGCTTCATTGCGGTTGCGGTGCCTTCGCTTGCCGTCATCGTAAACAGTGCCAGCGCCGCCGCAGCCGTGTACCACGGCAAGCCGCGCATAGCGGGCCGCAGTAAACCGAACAGAACGCCGCTGCCAATGCCGTCGACGTAGCCCAGCAGCGCGCCAACACCTTGCCGCCGATTTTCGGGCAATTCGCCGTTTCCCGTGCGCTTTGCAAGTTCGTTTGCCATCTTCGCCGGCACTTCGCTCGGCGGGCGGTTGCGCAGCGCCATATCGAGATACGTTACGGTGTCTAACGCTGCGGTACCGGCAGCGCCGGCAAGTGCGCCACGCACAGCGTTGCGCACGATCATTGCAAGTAGCTCTCCACGGTTTTTTCAGAGCGCATCTTCGCTGCCTCCGGATCTTCTCCGAACTCGCGCTTCGCGCGACGTTGGCGAAGCAGATCGTAGTAGCGGTCCAGCTGCACGTTTAATTCGTCCAAACGCTTGCGCTCATCGGCCGTCATGCCGCTGCCCTTTTCGAATAACGCATGCTCTTCGGCGACGAGCTGCTCGATGTGCGAATGAATGTCTTTATCGTTCATCGTGTTCCCCATGATGCGTGCTCCGCGGCTGATGCAGCCCTAAGCGCACAAGGTCTTCTTCATCAAGCCGGATCGCGGCTGAAGCAACGTTCTCTTCCAAATGCTCGACCGACGCGGTCCCCGGAATGGGAAGCATCGTGCGCGATCGTGCAAACAACCACGCGAGGGCCATCTGACGCGCCGTCACGTTGTGCTTCTTCGCAACGACCTGCAGTTCGGTGTTGTCTTCGATCTCCGACGAATTCGCCCCGAGCGGAAACCACGGTAAGAACGCTAGTCCTTCGCGTTCGCAATAATCGATGATATGGTCGCTTTCGCCACGGTACGCAATGTTGTAGCGGTTTTGCACCGAGACGATCGGCACGATCTTTTCCGCCTCACGCAGTTCTTCGAAGGTCACGTTTGAAAGACCGACGTGCCGGATCTTGCCTTCGTCGCGCAAGTCGCGCAGCGCACCGACTTGTTCGGCAAACGGCACCTTCTCATCAACCGTATGCAGTTGGTACAACGGAATCGCATCGAGCTTCAAACGGCGCAGGCTGCCTTCGCAACATGCTTTCAGACGCTCCGGACGGCAGTCCGGTTCCCACTGACCGGGACCGGGACGCGTATTGCCGCCCTTCGTCGCGATGATCACATCGTCACGATACGGGCGAAGCGCTTGCGCGATCTGTTCTTCATTGATTTCCGGTCCGTACGCATCGGCAGTGTCGATGAAGTTCACACCGAGTTCGACGACCCGTTTGAGCACGCGCAGCGCATTCTCGCGATCGTCCGGCCATCCCCAAATGCCCGGTCCACATAATCGCATGGCGCCATAGCCCATGCGGTTGACGGTAAAGTCGCCGACGCTAACGGTGCCGGCAGCAGCGGCGGGAGATACCTCGCCGCGCGACGTCTGTTGGAAATCGCGAATCTTGGTCATGTGGGGCTTGTACCCCAACAAACGCCCCGGTGACGAGGCTCGCGTCCTGGAGCGGAGAAAAGGCCGCCCGTGGCAACCCTACCGGAACTGCGGCATACAGCCGCTCACGTGCTTGCATATGCCGTTCAGGATTTGTTTCCCGAGGCCAAGCCGACGATCGGCCCTGCAATCGAAAACGGCTTTTACTACGATTTCGATCGCGGACACCCGTTCACGCCCGAGGATTTGGAGCGCCTCGAACAGCGCATGCGCGAAATTGTGGACGCGAATTACGAGATGACCGGGCGTCAAGTCACGCGCAATGAAGCCATCGAGCGGTTCCGCGATAATCCGTACAAAGTCGAGCTCGCGCAAGGCATCCCCGAAGGCGAGCCGATCACGCTGTACACGATCGGCGATTTCACGGATCTTTGCCGCGGCGGTCACGTGCATCACACGGGCGACATCAAAGCGCTCAAATTGCTTTCCGTCGCCGGCGCGTATTGGCGCGGCGATGAGAATAACCCGATGCTGCAGCGCATTTACGGTACCGCGTGGTTTTCCCAAGACGATCTCGACGCGTATCTGCACCAAATGGAGGAAGCGCAGAAACGCGACCACCGCAAACTCGGCGCCGAACTCGATCTGTTCTCGATCGAAGAGGACGCAGGCGGCGGTCTGGTGTTCTGGCATCCGAAAGGTGCAATCGTCCGCAACATCATCGAGAACTTCATCCGCGAAGGGCTGCGCGAACGCGGGTATCAGCCGGTGTACACGCCGCACGTCGTCAGCGAAAAGCTGTACGAAATTTCCGGACACTTGGAAAATTACACGCACGGTATGTTCGGCGCGCTGGAGGTCGAGGAAGCGCGCTTCCGGCTCAAACCGATGAACTGCCCCGGCCATATTCTGATCTACAAGAGTCATTTGCACAGCTATCGCGAGCTGCCGATCCGCTACTCGGAGTTCGGCACGGTGTACCGCTTCGAGCGCAGCGGGGTGCTGCACGGGCTGACACGCGTACGCGGGTTCACGCAGGATGACGCGCATCTGTTCTGCACGCCGGAACAGTTGCAGGGCGAATTCGAGCAGACGCTCGATGAAGCGCTGCGATTGATGAACGCATTCGGCTTCGAAAGCTTCGAATATTTTCTATCGACACGCGAGGAGCACTTACGCGCCGACACCGACCCGATCGCCGAGGACGCGATTCGTAAAGCGCTGCAAAGCCGCAACCTTCCGTACGAAATCGACCCCGGCGGCGGCGCATTTTACGGTCCGAAGCTCGACATCAATGTGCGCGACGCTATCGGACGCCGCTGGCAACTCGGCACGGTGCAAGTAGATTTCGAACTGCCGCGGCGCTTCGAGCTGACATACCGTGCAGCCGAGGGCGAAGAAACGCCGGTCATGATTCACCGCGCGCTCGCCGGGTCGCTCGAGCGCTTCTTCGGTATCCTGATCGAGCACTACGGCGGTGCGTTTCCCGCTTGGCTTGCTCCCGTTCAAGCAGTGGTCGCCCCGATTTCCGAGCATCAACTTGAGTACGGCAAGCAGGTTGCCGATACACTGAAGGCGCGCGGCCTGCGCGTGGAACTTGACGCCTCCAACGAGAAGTTAGGTTACAAGATACGCCACTGGAAGACGCAGAAGGTTCCATACATCCTGGTGGTGGGCAAACAAGAAGCTGCCGACGGGACCGTCAACGTGAACGAACGCGGCATCGAAGAGAAACGCACTGTTCCGGCCGGCGAATTCGCGGCCGAACTGCTTGCAAAGGTTGAAGCAAAGTCGTGAAACTCAAACCGCTCACGGGCGTGGTTGCTGCGTCCGTCCTCGCAGTCGCTGCATGCTCCGGAAATTTTGCAACCGGTACCGGTCTTCCGCAAACCAATCCCGTTGGCCCGCAGCCGCAAGTGCAAGGCTCGATGGGGCCGTACGACAAGAACGGACTGCCGCAAAACGGCGCATCACCGAACGCGTCGGCATCACCCGGTGCCGCCAATTCGGGCGTGTATCCGATCACCGATGCGCAAAACGGATTCAAATGTCCGCCGACGGTTGACGGTTACGGATGCGACTTGAAATTCAATCTGCCGCCGCCGACGCCGACACCGGCGCCCACGCCGAAAGGCAAAAAAACAAAAGCGACGCCGACCCCCACGCCCACTCCAACGCCTACGCCGACGCCGGAACCCAGCGGCAGCCCTTCGGCCTCGCCCAAACCCACACCAACGCCGTCGACTATTGCGCTCAAAGTTGAAGCGCGGCCCAAAGATGCACCGCCGATGGTGCATACGCCGGCTGGAACCCTCGACACCGTTCCACTGATGATGGTGCACCTCACGCCGAGCGGTGTCATGACGCTCGACGGCTGGGCACAAGCCGACTTCACGCTACCGAAATCGGAAATCGGCGAGCGCGGCTTTGCAGTTCAACTGTTCCGCGCAAACGTGGGCAAGAAAAAGACGACGTACGATCCGATTTGGACGTTCGATAAATCCACGCTCAAAGATACGACGTTGACGTTCAGTTTCGCGCCGCCGAAGACGGAATTGCCGAAACGCAGTACGTTCGTGCTCGTGCTCTACGGCGATGACAAGTCGAAATCGAGCTCGCCCGCGCCGGTGCCGACGGGCAGCGCTCCCGCATCAGCGGCGCCTGCAAGCGCCTCACCTTCACCGGCAGCGAGCGGAGCGCCGTAGCAATTCTGCGCGCGCTCACGGGCGCAACCGTGTACCGCTCGTCTCACGAGGAGCCACTGCACGACGCAACGATCCTGATTGACGGCGGCATAATAGCCGCCGTCGGCGTCTCCGGTGCTGTACGCATACCTGACGACGCGCAGCGCATCGATTGCACGGGACGAACAATTACGGCGGCCTTTTGGAATGCACACGTGCATTTTTTCGAACGCAAGTGGGCGAACGCGGCGCAGATCCCCGCAGACGAACTCTCGCGGCAGTTGGCTGCGTATGCGCAGTACGGGTTTGCTAATGTTGTCGATCTTTCGTCGTCGCTCGAGAATACACAGACGATTCGCAATCGTATTTTCAGCGGCGAGGTGCACGGCCCACGCATTTACACATGCGGTGAAGGGCTGTTTCCCGCCGGGCCGTTGCCTTCGCCTGACATCACGCGCATGATGGGCATGATGGATGTTGTGTTGCCACAGGTTTCAAGCCCGCAAGACGCTCGCGCCGCCGCGCACTCCTTAGTCGATCGCGGCGCGGATGCGATTAAGATCTTCGCGTCATCGCCATCCGGCGCAACGATCGACGAAGTGGCAATGCGTGCGGTATGCGATGTTGCAAAGGAGCCATCGAAGCTCGTCATTGTGCATGCCAATACGGCGGATGACGTTCGCCGCGCCGTGCGCGCGGGCGTGGACGTGCTCGCACACACGACGCCGCGCGCGCCGTGGGACGATGCATTACTGGCTGAGATCGTGTGCAAAGACGTCGCGCTCACGCCAACGCTGCGCCTCTGGAGTTTCTTCCTCCGGCACGATCGCGTTTCCGCGCAAGACGCCGTTGTTTGCGCTGCAGTCGATCAGCTACGCGTGTTTTGTTCTTCAGGCGGACGAGTCATGTTCGGCACCGATCTCGGAGCCGTAGACGAAGACCCAACGCAAGAGTACGAGTTGATGCATCAAGCGGGCATGACGTTCCCGCAGATCCTTCGCTCTCTCACCGAAACCCCGGCGTCACTTTTCGAAAACGCTCAACCGCGCAGCATGATAGAGCCGGGTCAACGCGCGGAGCTTGCGATCATCAACGGCGACCCCGCTCGCGACATCAGCGTACTATCAGATGTTCGTCTTTTTCAGTAACCGCATCGGCTGCATCGGCTCACTACTGGTAAGCGCACTGATAACATTCTTGCTGTTGGTCCTCACGGGCTGGATTAAACTTTAGCCGTGAACGCCGCGCATCTTCGATTAGACCACTGTTAGCGCGATCGGACTGCGGAAATTTCGCTGCGCGGCCCGCGTGTCATGGTGAGGTATCGAAACACGGCCGAGGCACCGAAGCCCCCCGGCTACCGCTTCAACGGCCGAATCTCACGCGAAAGCCGTACCAGCGCATCAATATCCCCATCGATCAACGCACGCTTCTTCGCCCGCGACCATTTCTTAATCCGCTTCTCGAAAGCAATCGGCTCGGTAACTTCGTGAAACAGGGACGCATGCACTAAACGAACCGGGCGGCGCGTGTACGTGTAACAGGGCTCGTCGGTGCCTTCGTTATGCTGTGCAACACGGCGATCCGGATCGTTACTGATGCCGATGTAGTAGCTAGCGTCGTCGCACTCGAGCATGTACAGGTAGTAATCTTTCACGTCGCGTGCGTTCATGACACGTGGGACGGTGGCAAGCCGGCGGGCCTCGATACCTCGGCCGTGGTTCGATACCTCACCATGACACGTGTGCCTCCCCGCGCTCGCAGCAATCGCGGCAGCAGGCGCCCACAAGGACCGGACCTTTTGGGGGCCATATTTTGCAGCATGAACGCTCGCTCTATTGCTCTCTGCTGCGCCGCCTTCTTGGCCTTGTGCGCCGCGCGGCCCGTCCAGCCCGAAGATCTCTATAAGTTGACGTTCGTCTCGAATCCGCAGATTTCGCCGGATGGCACGCGCGTGGCGTTCGTCGCGTCGCGAGCGAACGGACCGAAAGATAAATACGATACGAACATTTTCGTGGTGAGCACGAGCGGCGGGACACCGCGAGCGATCGCCATGGCCGGGCGCGATTCAAATCCCGTGTGGTCGCCCGACGGCCGTACGATTGCCTTCGATCGCTCGCCGTCGAAAAAAGGCGAGCACGGACAGATTTTCGCGTACGACGTGCCTTCCGGACGTGTCCGGCAACTCACGCATGTCAAGAGCGGCGCCGCGGGCGCGGTGTATTCGCACAACGGCAGACGGATTGCGTTCACATCGATCTCCGTCGAACCGCCGGCTTCGGCGCACATCGATTTTGCAGCCGCGGCGTTTAAACCTAAAAAAGATCAGACGAAAAGTGACGTGCGCGTCATTCACGATTTGTTCTTCGAGGGCAACGGTGCAGGATATACGTACGATAAATTCGCGCACATCTGGATCATGAATGCGGACGGCACCAGCGCACGCGCGCTGACATCCGGCCACAAGTGGTCGGAAGGCAACGTTCGCTTCTCGCCGGATGACAGCACGATCGCGTTCAACTCGGTACGCTATACGAGTGTGTACGGCGGCCCGAACGACGTGTACACGATGCCCTCGGGCGGCGGCGCGATGCATCGGGTAAACTCCCCGACGAACGCCACATATTTGCTCGATTTCGATCGCAGCGGGCATCTGTGGACCGCCCGCGGTTTCGTGCTCGATCCTGCGACGCTGCCCGCGCTCGTCGAATCCGATCCATCCGGCAATCACGCACGGGTTGTCGTGCAGCGCGACACCACCGATTTCGGCGATACTGTTTTGGCCGACATGGGAGAGCCCGGCGGTTTGTGCGGTCCCTGGTTTGCGCCAGCTAACGCGTTTGCAATCATGGACGAGAACCGGCCCGGTTATAGCGCCATCATCAAGTTCGATCCGGCGTCAGGCGCGCACACACCACTGCTCACATCTGGCGAAAACGCAGAGTGCACGATGGATCTCGCCGGAACGCTCGTCGCATACACGCATTCGGATTTCACGCATCCGCGTGAAGTGTACGTTCTCGATTTGAAGACCGGACAAAGCCGGCGCATCACCGGCATGAACGACGCCTATCTCTCGAACGTCGCGCTCTCGCAGCCGCAAGAGTTTTCCGTTAAAGATGATGCAGGCTTCACCGTGCAAGCATGGTTCATGCCGGCCGTTGGGCCGAAAGCCGCGGGCAAACGCCCCACGATTCTCGACATTCACGGCGGACCGCAAACGCAGTTCGGCGATACGTTCTTCCACGAACTTCAATATTGGGCGGGGCAAGGCTACAACGTCGTGTTCTCCGATCCGCGCGGCAGCGTGGGTCACGGTTACGCGTTTGAAGCGGCACTGAATCGCAACTGGGGCAACGCGATGTTCGACGACGTGCAGCGCGTCGTAGACGCGGCGCTGACGCGCCCGCAAGTTGACGCTTCGCGTCTTGCAGTGAGCGGTGGCAGCTACGGCGGATATGCAACGCTTTGGGTGATCTCGCATACCAACCGTTACAAAGCCGCGATCGCCGAACGCGCAGTGAGTAATCTCACCAGCGAGCAGCTCGTTGCCGATTTCGCTTCCAAAAACGGTTTCGGCGATTTTACGACCTATGGTTTCGGCAACCCGTGGAATCCGGCGAGTTTGAACTACACCGAATCGCCGCTGACGTACGTTCAAAACGTGCACACGCCGCTGATGCTGCTGCACGGCGATGAGGATACGAGAACGCCGATCGATCAAACGCTGCAAGAATATACGTCGCTGAAGATCCTCGGCCGGTCAGTCGAATACGTGGCATTTCCGGGCGAGAATCACGATCTCTCGCGCACCGGATCGCCGCTGCATCGCGTCGAGCGGTTGCGGATCGAACGCGACTGGTTCGCGCGGTATCTGCACCCGTGAGCGTTCGTGCGCTCGCGGGTCTAACGCCGCAACAACTGCGAACCTTTGTCGCCAGTTTTTTGGGCTGGACGCTCGACTCGTTCGACTTTTTTCTGGTCATCGTCACCGTTCCGCACATCGCCAAAGATTTTCACGTTGAGATAAAAACGCTCGCCATTGCGGTGACGCTGACGCTGATGATGCGGCCGCTCGGCGCACTGATCTTCGGCTGGTTCGCCGATAAGTACGGCCGCCGCGTTCCGCTGATGGTCGACGTCGGATTATACTCCGTCATCGAGCTAGCCACGGCTTTTGCACCGAACCTTACCGTGTTCATTGTGCTGCGCGCAATCTACGGCGTCGCGATGGGCGGCGAGTGGGGACTCGGTGCTGCCCTAGCAATGGAAGCGCTACCGGCGGAGCGTCGCGGCGTCTTCTCGGGCATCTTGCAAGAAGGCTACGCCGTCGGATATCTGCTCGCGGCGCTCGTACTTGCAGTGCTGTACGTGCACATCGGATGGCGCGGCATGTTCGTGATCGGCGTCTTGCCGGCGCTCTTGATCTTTTACATTCGCAAAAACGTGCCCGAGTCTCCGGCATTCTTGGCAGGGCAACACCGCCGGCTGACAGCAGGCATTCATCCGCTACTGCAGGCGCTCAAGGCGCGCTGGCCGCTCTTCCTCTACGCGATCTTCTTCATGGCGGCGTTCAACTACATGTCGCACGGAACGCAAGATCTTTACCCGACGTTCTTGACCAATCAGCACGGGCTCTCACCGGCAGTCGTCGGAACCCTTACAATTATTGCAAACATCGGCGCGATTGCCGGCGGCATTTTTTTCGCTTGGCTTTCGCAAAAGTTCGGACGCCGGTTGATGATTGTCACATGCGCAGTGCTCGGAATTCTTTTTATTCCGCTTTGGGCATTCAGCACGACTATCGTAATGCTTGCACTGGGCGGGTTTCTCATTCAGGTTGCGGTACAGGGAGCGTGGGGCATCATTCCTGCGCACCTGAACGAAATCTCGCCCGATGAAGTGCGCGGAACGTTCCCCGGTTTGACGTATCAAATCGGAAACCTCATCTCGGCGAACGCCTTGCAGCTCGAAGCGACGTTTGCAAAAGACAAGTTTCCGCTCCCGAACGGGCATCCCGATTACGCACACGCCATGGCGGTCGTCGCGGGCGTGGTGTTTGTAGCGGTCATTCTCTTCACACTCATCGGGTACGCCGTCGTACCCGAACACCGGCAACGGACATTCTCATCTTGATATCATTACTGTTCTCAACACTTCTGCTTGCAAGCACCGGTGCACCGGCCATGCAGCAGATTCTTCAGACGGTCTTTTCATTGCACGATCTCACGGACACCGGCCTCAATCCGCGCGGCGACGCGCTCGTGTGGCAAGAAACATTCCGGCCGGGCGGTCTGGCAAAGCCGCAGCCGCAAACCGAGCTCTTCGTTGAAAAACTCGGCGCGGCACCCGTACGTTTGACCGCCGGCGACGGCAAAGCGTTCTTCGACGAGAGCGAGCCGGTTTGGTCGCCGGACGGGAAGAACATCGCATTCCTTTCAGACGCGCAAAGTAAGGATCAACAACAGATTTTCCTCGCGCCGGTCTACGGTAGCGGCGTCAAACAACTTACGCACCTTATGGGTGCGGTTCAAGCGCTTCGCTGGTCGCCTAACGGCAAATACATCGCAGTCTTGTCGATTGCGCATCCACACCGGCGCTCCGGAGCGATTGCCGCGGGTGCACGAAAAGTGGGTGTGATCGGAACCCAGGAAGACGAGCAGCAGCTCGCGATCGTGGACGCGTCCACTGGGAACATTCGCGAACTGACGCCGTCCAACGCGTACGTCTACGAGTACGGATGGTCGCCGGATTCAACGAAACTGGCGTATACGTACGCGTACGGAAGCGGCGACAACAATTGGTGGATCTCGCGGCTCGCGACCGTTGATATCAGCGGGCGGCATCGCGATCTTTATAAGCCTGCCCAACAAATCAACGCGCCGCACTGGTCGCCCGACGGGCGATCCATCGCCGTTATTCAAGGGTTGATGAGCGATTTCGGATCCGTCGGCGGCGATGTTTATTTCGTCGATGCAGCAACCGGTAGAGCGCGCGATATTGCTCCTGGAATGCCGCTCTCTGCGGCGTCGCTCCAATGGACGGCGCGCAACCGGCTGCTCATGGTCGCGCACGCGCAAGGATCCACGCACCTTTACGCACTGGATACGCTCACCGGGCGCCGCTCGCAGCTCACTTCCGGCATCGAAACAGTGAGCGGCTGGAGTAGTACGCCGAGCGGCTCGCGCGTTGCGTTTGTGCGTCAATCGTTCGACCGCCCTGCGGAGGTTTGGGCGGGTCCACCAAGCTCGGTACGTCAGGTCACGCATATAAACGCCAACGTTCCGCGGTTAACCGGTCCTGCGCGTTCGCTGCACTGGAAGAACGGACGCTACGACGTGCAAGGATGGCTGATATATCCGCACACATACGATGCGCACAAACGCTATCCCATGGTTACGATTGTCCATGGCGGTCCCAGCGCCGAGTCGCTCCCGTCATACGACAGCCGTAACGTGGCCGCGTTTTCATCGAACGGGTACTTCGTGTTCGAACCGAATCCGCGCGGCAGTTTCGGACAAGGCGAAGCGTTCACGCGCGCCAACGTCAAAGACTTCGGCTACGGTG